>CBDVAP010000013.1:0-39602 GCA_965372015.1 uncultured bacterium
CCCCGGTGATCCCGGATCATCGCAGCCTGCCGGTTTGCTCCCTGCTCTAATTGAATATGGCCGCCTGTCCCGCACACCGTGGTACAGCCTGGTGTTCATTTCGCCGCTGGTTGTGCTGTACGAACTACTGGCCGTGATGGTAAATTGGGGCTCCGCGGTTGAGTGGCGCAATGCGGCGGATGTGGTGTTGCGCCAACTACTGGAAATATTCGGGTTGAGCACTCCCTATATCATGGGGGCAGTGGCGGCGCTGGGCCTGCTGGCGGCCTGGGCCTGGCAGCGCCGGACCTACGGCTCGACCACCGTTTCCGGGACCATCCTGGTGGGTATGCTGCTGGAGAGCTGTCTCTGGGCGGTTCTGCTGCTGGTGGCATTGACGGCCACCGACCGGTTCCTGATGCTGTCCACCGCTGACAGTGTGCTCAAGACCGCTTTTCTGGCAGTGGGGGCCGGAATCTATGAGGAAGGGCTATTCCGCCTGATCATAATATCGGGCTGTCTATATTTTTTCCGCCGGGTACTGGCCTGGCACTCTGCCCCGGCTATGGCCATAGCGGTTGTGAGTGCGGCGGTTCTGTTCGCATTGTTCCATCACATCGGGCCCGCCGCTGAGCCCTTTGTTTGGAACTCCTTCGGCTATCGCAGCGTTGCCGGTGTATTGCTGGGAGCGCTATATCTGATACGTGGATTTGGCATAACGGTTTATGCACACACTATCTATGATCTACTGGTTCTTGGAATCATGACATTAGGACCTTAAAAGGAAACAGGCATGCGCGTAATCAAGTTCAAATGGGAGCCGATGCTCTGGTTGCTGCTGGCAACTGGGCTGGGCGCTCAGACGGAGAGCCCGTTTAATAGCTTTGATATCTTTATATATCCGGAATACGACCACCCTGGAGTGGGTATCTTTGTGGAGGGCTCCATCAAACCGGGGGAGTATCCCCGTTTCCTGGAGATGCAGGTCCCCCTGGAAACCACCGTCGCCCTTTCGCGCAAGGAGGTTAATGGGGAGGATACCAGCGAGCGGATCGAGATCCAAAAGCGCGATGGCCAGGCCTTTCTTCCCCTGGAACTGACTGAATCCCAATTCCAGATCCAATACTATTTTAACCCCTTCACCGCTGAGGGATCAGACCGTAGTTTCACCTTCGAACTTATCACGAATGAAATTCTGCCTGAATGGCACCTGGTACTTCAACAGCCCGCCAGGGCGGAGAACTTTCGGCACTCGCTGGAAGGTGCTGAGGGGCTCGATGGAGAATTCGGTCTAAAGTTCTACCGCCAGCACGTCGAGGGCCTGGCGCCCGGAACGCCCTACTCGGTGGAGATTTCTTATAGTAATCCAACTGGTGAGCTCACCATGAATGTTGTCCAGGCCATCATGGCTGAGCAACAGGCTAAGGGTGGCCCCGACCCCCGGGCGCCGGTCAACCCCCGCACTCGGCTGCCGCTGGTGGCCGCTGTTGTGGTCCTGATGGGGGCAGTTGTCTTTGCAGGCCTCAAGTTCATGGGGCAGCGCACCGGGAGTGTTTCCGCTGCTTCACTTGAGAAGACCCCGGCACCTGCCGCTAAGCGTAAGCCCCAGGGTGCGAAAAAATTCTGCGCCGGCTGCGGCACGCCCCTGCGGCCGGAAGCCAAATTTTGCGCCAACTGTGGAAAGGCGGTCTGATGTATCCTGAGTTGCTACACCTGGGTCCCTTTGTGGTATCGTCGTATGGCTTCATGATGGTGATGGCTTTTATGGCCAGCTACTTTTTCCTTCAGGCAGAAGGCCGGCGCCGGGATTGGGAACCGGAACTGGCCCAGGACATGGTCTTCTGGGCGGCCATGGGCGGGGTGGCCGGAGCGAAGATATATTACTTGATCGAGAATATCGGCCGGGGGGCCGGTCGTAACATGGCCGGTCTGGGTGAGGTTTTCCTGGGATTGTTCACCCTCGACCTCCAGCGCATGGCCTCCGGTATCCAGAATTTTGGCGCCGGGCTGGTGTTTTTCGGCGGCCTGATGGGGGGCATGTTGGCGGTGACCCTGTTGCTTCGGCGCCGCCAAAAAGCCTGGCTGCCCATGGCCGACGCCGTGGCTCCGGTCCTCATACTGGGATACTCTTTCGGCCGGGTGGGGTGCTTCCTGGTGGGAGACGACTACGGCCTGCCCACCACACTGCCCTGGGCGCTGGCCTTCCCCAACGGTCTGCCGCCCACCACCGAACTAGTGCATCCCACCCAGATATACGAGATATTGATGGGGCTGAGCATTTTCGGCCTGCTTTATTTTCTGCGCACTCGCACCCGGTTTGTAGGCCAGTTATTCTCGCTCTATCTGATCCTGGCCGGGGCTGAGCGCTTCGTGATAGAGTTCATCCGCACCAATCGCCACTACGTCTTCGGGCTGACCGGCGCCCAGCTGATCGGCATCCTGATGGTCCTGCTGGGGGCTGTCCTGCTGTACTACCTGCCCCGCCGGGAGGCCGCGGCTAATACTGGCTAAAAAGGCCGGCGATTCTCCGTAGTAATAACTATAATATTCTGGCATTGTGGGTCTGGCTGGCCCCGCTGATCGGGCCACTGGCGGGCCAATCGCTGGTCGAGATCGCCCGGATTCCTCTGGCATTCCCCGTGGACGGCCTGACGCAGTTGGCGGCTACCCCCTGGGGCGACCGCTTCTACCTCCTGGACGAGCAGAACCTGGAGGTGCTGGCGGTGGACCGCTTGGGGACCGTCACCGGCCGGTTTGGGGGCTGGGGCAGCGGACCGCAGGCCCTGGACCTGCCCCGGGATATACTATTTGCTGAAAATTCCCTGTTCATCCTCGATGAGGGTCAAAGCCGGATACTCCGTCTGGACATGGGCCTCAATCCCGTGGCGGCCACCCCGCTGGCGATTGGCCACCGTCCCCTGGCCTTCACCCGCGACAGTCAACAGCGCTTCTGGGTACTTTTCGAAAACATGGCCGGAGCGGTAGTCCTCGCGGATGACGGCAGTCGGTTGGATGTGGTAGGGGACGAAGCCGGAGGGAGTGCCGTGGTCCTCGACCCTACCCATATCGCCCGGGGCCGCCAGCGGTTGGCCATTTGGGAGCGCAGCGCGGCGGAGGTGGTGATTTTCAAAACTAGTGGAGCCTTGATGGAGCGCCTACCGTTTCCGGCGCCGTCCCAGCTGCGGGACCTGGTGCTGTTCGATGGCGCCATTGTGCTGCTCACTGCGGGCGGCCTGCAGTGGCTGGATCCCGTAAGTAGGCAGTACCGGGACCTGGGCAATGCCGGTTGCCCACAGGCTATTGCTGCCACCGCCGGCGGACTGGTCACCCTGGACTGCGAGGGCTTCATTCGTGTGCTGCAGCTCGCGCCTTAGCATTGTCCGGGCCCTTTGTCTGGGGTTCGGGGGCCTGTCAGGCCAGGTGATGGGTCCTGACACTACCGTCGTCACAACTAGCGACCGGTCAGTGGCCCGGGGCGATTCGGTTTACGGTCCCGCCTGGCTGAGCCTGCCGCTCCTGGAGGAGGTGTGGGTGGCTGCTACCTCCCCGGTGGACACTTCAGTTTCCGCCACATCAGGGCCGGTACGCCACCCGCAATCCACCGAGCTGGTCACGGCGGGCAGCCTGTTCAGAGGCCTGAGTGTGGCCAGCGGCCGGGGGGCCAATCTCACCGGCGGCATGGACCTCAAGTTGCAGGGCCGGATTGCCGAGGGTATCTTTTTAAGCGGACATCTCACTGACCAGAACCTGCCGATTCAGCCCCAGGGCGATACCCGCACCTTGAACGAGTTGGATCAGGTCCGCCTAGCTCTCAAGGGTCCCTGGGGCTCGGTGGAAGCAGGTGATTTCGTGCTGCACTCCGGTGGGGGAGGTCTGTCCACCTTCAGCCGCAAGCTCGAGGGCATGCAAGCCCGGCTGCGACGTGGCAGTTGGCACGGACAGGGAGCACTGGCCGGTACCAAGGGTCGCTTCCGCCATCAGAGCCTGACCGGTCAAGACGGCCGCCAGGGGCCCTATCACCTCGCCACCGGAGAGGGCTCCCGCCTGTTGATTGTGCTGGCCGGCACCGAGAAAGTTTGGCTCAACGGCCGGCGCCTGGTGCGCGGTGACGGCCAGGACTACACTATCGATTATGATACCGGCGAGCTGAACTTCACGCCCCGGCATACCATCCGCAGCGATAGCCGCATCGAGGTGGATTTCGAATACTCGGACTTGGTCTATGGCCGCACTACCGGTTTTGTCTCGAGCGGTTGGGAGGGCCGCCGGTCCCGCCTGAATATAACCGCCCTGCGCGAGAGCGACCGCCTGGAGAGTAACCTCGAGTTCAGCCTGTCCCCGGCTGACCGTGAACGATTGCGTGGCCAGGGTGATACCCCCGGCGGAACCTGGATCGACACGGCCCTGCCCGATAGCGCCGGGAACTATTATCTGGAGGACGAAGGTCTGGTGGACGAACACTATCAATGGCGCGGGGTGGGGACCGGAGATTACCAGGTATCATTCCATAATGTGGGGGAAGCCGGTGAATACCGGCGGCTGGTAGTGGATAATCGCATCATCTATCAGTGGGTGCCCCCCGGAGAGCGTAGCGCTTACCAGACCGTCTATGCGCCCCGGCGGTTGCTCAAGCCCCCCGTGCGCCACGATTACCTGGGGCTGGACTGGCGCTTTGATGGTTCCACCACCGGTCGCCGGGCCCTGTTGGAAGTCGGGCTCAGCAACACCGACTTAAACCGGTTCTCGTCCTTGGACGACGGCGATAACCTGGATATAGGCTACCGGGCCCAGCTGGGTTGGGACGCCGCCCCATTCTCTCTTCGGCGTCGGCCCCTCACCCTCGGTGCGCGCTTGAAAGCGGTTGGAACCGGCCGCCGGTTCAAAGCCCCGGGACGGTTTGAGGCCGTCGAGTTCCGGCGGGATTGGGACCTGGACGCTCCCCCGGAGCAGTACCGGTGGGAAACTGTCGAGCTTTACGCTCACACAGCAGCAGGGACCCAGGCCTTTGCCGAAGCGGGACTGCTGGCTGCGGATACCACTGCCGGCGGGCGGCTGCGCTGGGGGTTGGAGCAGGCCGGTCAAGGGCCGGCCACCGGCCGGTTCGAGCAGACCTTCCTGAGCCGCAGGGCCGGTGGCCGGTACTGGAACCGCAGCATCGGTGATCTAAAGTATACCTATAAGTGGTTGCAGCCGACGGTGGGCTTCGAAACCGAAACCAGGGCCCTGGACGATACCACCGGTTACCGGATTGAACAGCTCAGCACCGGTCTGCTCGCTACCTTTGACCGGGGCGCCACCTGGGGACTGAGCCGGGAGCAACGCCGGGAAGTTTACCGCTCCGGCCCCACCGAAACCGCCCGGTTCTGGCGGCTGTCGTTGTCGCGCCGGCCGGGACCGGCTACTCGTCTGGAGACCAGCATCTCGTTGAATGATAAACTGTTCAGTGATAATCGGGAGGACATCTCGTATTTCATGGGCGATTTTGCCCTCACCCATCGCCCCAGAAACCGGCCCTGGTGGCTCGATCTGCGTTATCGGCTCGATCGCAGTGTGGCCGAGACCAAGGCGGTGGTATACGATTCCGTGGCCACCGGCCGGGGCCAATACCGCTACGACCCGGTGTATGATAACTATGTGTCCGACGAAACGGGACCCTTCGTACGCTATGTCATCCCGGCGGGGGAACTCAGGCCGGTGAATTCCGTCCAGGCGCGCTTTCGCAGCCAGGTGGAACTGAACAAGGTTAATCTGCCGGTCGATTGGTTTCAGGGGCAACGCGAGGCCCGGCTCAATCTGCACGGCCGGTTGGAGTGGCAGGCTAACCGGCACCGGCTGTCAACCTACTATATGCCGCGCCTGGGCGACCCGGCCGCCTCCCGCTTCGAATCCACCCTGCGGCTCGACCTGGCACTTCAGGCCCAAAGATCAGCCCCGCGCTACACTCTGCTGTTGAGCCGGCAAAACCGCCTGTCCCGCCATGAACTGGCTGCCACCCAGACCAGCGGGCAGATTGGGGAAGCCCGCCGGCAGCAGACCGCCGACCTGGGGCTTTTCTCGCGGATTGGCGCCGGAAACTGGCCGCTTAACCTGGAAGGGCATCTCGAATATGGCCACGATTTTCAACAGTCGTTGGTCAATTCATTGCGCCGCCACAAAATCATTAGGGGCCGCGCTCGCAGTATCCTGGCCGCCACCCTCTCCCGGCAGACCACCTTGACCGTCAACGGTCGCTGGATGCAAGAGGTGGACCATGCGCTTGACGGCCTGAGTGTGCGGACCGCAGTGATCGGTGCCGGGATGCAGCGGCAATTGGGCCGCCAGGGCCGCTTGCGGGTGGATGCTGAACGCCTGCGGGTGACCGCCCCCGGTGAGACAGCCCTGCCCTACCTGCTGGCCGAAGGGTTTCCCCGCGGTTGGTCCGCTAACATCCGTGTCAGTGGACAACTGCACCTGTCGCGCAATCTGCTCTTGTCGCTCTCGGCATTGTCCCGGCAGGCCCCCGAGCGGCCCGATTTTGTGAGCGTTAACCTGGAACTCAGGAGCCGGTTTTGAAGTTGATCACAGCCCTGGCTCTGGCGCTGGGCCTGGCGAGTCCATCCTTTGCCCGGCAGATCAGGTTGGTACTGCCCGACACCACCCTGATTGCCGCCAGCCCGGCCGCCGTAAAACCCATTCTGGAGAGCGAGTTGGCCCGCCGGGCAGCTGCCGGCCGCCTGGGCCTGGTCTTTGTCCTGGAGGGCCGGACTCACGGCAACCCTGACGGTAGTGAAATGATCTTGAGGTTTAGTGCCGTCGACCGGCCTGTGCCTCCGGCCGACACACTGATTATCGCCGATACATCCGGCCGGGTAATCCCCGGCCTGGAGCGGCTGCTGCGGACGGTGAATCCGAACCGGCAGGTCCATTTGACCAGTAACGGCCGGGCCGGCTATATTGTGCAGCGGAAATCGTACTTCAGCACCTCCACCGGCCCAAATTCCGGCTATGGTGTGCTGTACCACTTGAACGATGTATCCGCTTCCCGCATCCAGGTCCTGGGAGCTTATGAGAACGCCGGTGGCGGCAGGGGACATTGGGTGGGGGAGTTGTCGCTGGAACTGCCCAACTTGCTGGGGTCATTGCGCTACCTACGGGTCGAGCTCCGCCGGCTGAGCACCGCCACCCAGCAACTCGGCCTGACCTATGCCGAGCCTTACCTGGCAATTTTTCCCGTGGGGGGGCGCGTATCGTTTTTCCAGGATACCCGGGATTCCTTGTATGTCCAACGCGACTTGAAAGTGCAACTTACTTCTTTGCCCGGCCAGCCCTGGAACGTGGCTCTGGGGATTGGGCGCAAGGAGCTGCGGGCCACCGGCGGTTCTGCCGGCCAATCCTATCGGTCGAGCACTATCAACCTGGCCCTGTTCCGTTCCACCTTAGACCGCTATCCGAACCCCGGCCGGGGCTATCAGCTTGACCTGGAATCGGAAACCGGTACTTTGACCGGCCCGCAGCTGCGACCGGATGCGGCTCTGGGCCGGGCCCGGTTGCGCGGTTTGCTGGTCGGTAGTCCCGGCTGGCTGGGCCGGGTAAACCTGGTGTGGGCTCAAGCAGTGCTGGCGTTGGGCACGGCCGGCCATCGTTACGCACCCCAGGCGGCCGATTTTGGACGCTTCGGCGGTAGCGCTTCCCTCCGCGGGTACCGGGAAGATCAGTTCGCGGCAGTTTGGGGAGTGGTTTCGCGCAGCGAGCTGCGCTACCGGTCCGGGCCAACCTCCCGGTTGCACCTGTTTGTCGATAGCGCCCGGTTGGCCGGCCTGGACCCCCTGATAGCGGTGGGGGCCGGGTTGGTGGTGCCCGCCGGGGGCAATCTGATCCAGGTGGACTTTGCCTGGACCCGGCACGACCGCTGGCAGGAAGGCAAAGTGCATCTCAGACTTACTAATCCTCTGGGCAGGGAGTGATAAAACCGTGAAAGACTTGATTATATCCTACCTGAAATCCCGGTCCGGCCGGGGCGCCTCGCTCAAAGGGCTGGCCCGCCACCTGGGGTTGCGCGGCAAGCAGCAGTCACAATTGCGCGCCGAAGTAAAACGCCTGGTCGCCGCCGGGCAGCTGGTGGAGGTCTCCCGGAATAAGGTCGCCTATGCCGGTGGGGAAAGCGCCGGTTCAGGTAAGCCCGCCGCCCGGGGGAAGCAGGTTGAGGGCCGCATTTCCGTCACTCGCGGAGGTTACGGCTTTGTCGCGGTCGAGGGTATGGACGATATCTTCGTTGCCCGTCGTGACCTGCGCAGTGCGGCCTATGGCGACCTGGTGAAATTGCAGCTGCTGGGGCACCGGGCCCGTGGTCCGGCGGGTAAGGTGCTCCAGGTGCTCGAGCGCGGGCGTCACTCCCTGGTGGGCACCGTGACAGTGGTACCCGGGGGATTCGAGCTCGTGTTCCCGGAACCACTGGCCAACCGGGCGGTGAGGTTGAACAGGAATACCGTTAAAAGCAGCGATGCCGGGTCGCTGGTGTATGCCCAGGTGACCGACTGGGGCGACAGTTCCACGGCTATCCGGGCGGATGTGCTGGAGGTGATCGGACCGGCCAATGATCCCCTCTCGGACTTCAAACTGGTCCTGAGGCAACACGATCTGGATGAGGCCTTCCCCGCCCAGGTGGAGGCTGAAACCGCCCACCAGGCCCAGGCGGTCAAGGTGGATTCCTCCGGCGGCCGCCGGGACCTGCGCTCCTGGCAGGTGATCACCATTGACCCTGAGAGCGCCAAGGACTTCGACGACGCCCTTTCGCTCCGGCAACGGCCGGACGGTACCTGGTTGCTGGGGGTGCATATCGCGGATGTGACCTTATACGTTACCCCTGGGAGTCACATCGACAGTGAGGCCCGCACTCGGGGGAACTCGGTCTATTTCACCGAGGGGATGGTGCCCATGTTGCCGCACCAACTCTCCAGCGATCTGTGCTCGCTGCGGCCCGGCGTGGACCGGCCGGCCGTCTCCGCCTTGATCCAGCTCACCGGCGATGGCGAGGTGCTCAAGGTGGAGTTCGCCCGCACCCTGATACACAACCAGCGCCGTTTTACCTACCAGGAAGCCCATGCGATCCTGGAACAGGGGTCGGGTAAGTGGTTCGATCTGCTGGGGTCGCTCCGCAAGCTAACCAGGGCTCTGTTTGACCGGCGAATATCGGCCGGCAGCATCGATTTCGACATTCCCGAACCGCTGATCGAGCTGGACCCGGCTGGGGTGCCCCACACCATCCGGCCCTCACAGCGTCTGGACAGCCATCGACTGGTGGAGGAGTGCATGTTATTGGCCAATCGGCTGGTGGCCGAAAGGGTGCCCGCCGGCAAACCGCGCAAACCCTTCATCTACCGGGTCCATGACGAACCGGGCCGGGAGCAGATCCGGAAGTTGGCCACGCTGCTCAGGCGGCTGCAACTGCCCGTGTTGCCGGCCGGTGAGGTCACCTCTGCCCGGGTACGCGATCTGCTCGAAGCCATGGAAGACTCACCCTACCGGGACCTGATAGAAACCATCACCCTGCGGAGCATGGCCAAAGCGACTTATTCGGCCAACAACATCGGTCATTTCGGCCTGGCGTTTGCGCACTATACCCATTTCACCTCACCGATTAGGCGCTATGCCGACCTGGTGGTTCACCGCCTGCTGGTGCAGCAGATCAAAGGTTCAGGCGCGCCGCCGGAATACTCCGTGGAGGCCCTGGCAAAGGTGGCCGCCAACTGCTCGGAACGGGAGCAGCTGGCCCTGAAAGCCGAGCGCACCTACCGGCGCCTCAAGGAATTGCGCTTCCTGGCCACCCAGATCGGCAATCGTTTCGACGGCATTATCTCCGGGGTGATCCCCAAGGGTGTTTTCGTCCAGATCAGGGAATTCCTGATAGACGGGTTCGTGGGAACGGAGTGGCTGGATGATGACGAATACATCTATGACGAGGCCGGCTATGCCTTGCGCGGCCGGCGGGGGGGCCGGGTGCTGCAATTGGGCCAGGAGGTGCACATCCAGGTGCGCGACGTATCGATCACCAACCGCTACGCCGATTTTATCATGCTGGCCAGGCCCTCCGGGGGGAAGAAGAAGTAGCAGTTGGCAGTGGCAGTCAGGGAGAAAAAGAAGTAGCAGTAGTGGCAGTTGCCGGAGGACCGGTAGGGGCGTAGCGCGCTACGCCCATCTGCCCGTTGTGTCATTGTGGTTAATTTTGAAAAACCCCAGGGCCGCCCCTCCCCCGGCAGCAGTAAAAAATTAGGTGTTATCCATCCATTTTTCATGGCAACTTTCATGCTTGATCCCTAGAGAATCGGGTTGGTCTGCCGCTGCCGGCCGGTTGAATTCCGAATAAGAAACCAGGACCCCAAGTGCTGATAAGCCTATTTCTATGCTGATAACCCCCTCACGTTTATTCTCCGCCCTGTTGATGGCGCTCCTACTGGTGGCTGTCGCCTGTAACCGTAGGCCGCCGTCGATCGGCCAGGAAGATCTGCTGGTAATCATCACCTCTGAAGAGGATCGCCCTCTGCTGGAGCCGTTGCTTGCGAATGTATTCGCCCGGGAGATGGCCACTCCCGCCCCGGAGCCGGTTTTCAAGATCAAGTGGGCCTCGCCCTATGAATTTGAAGATTATCGGCATTATAACAGTCTGGTGGTGGCCTCACTTTCCAACCCGGTGGATTCCACTTGTGATCTGTTGGTCCGCCGGATCCTCGGTGCTGAACGGGTAGAGCAGGCATTGCAGGGTGGAAACCCGATCTTTCTGGCTACGGACTATCTGGCCAAGGGACAGATTTTCCTGGGCCTCACCGCCCATAGCGCCATTCACGCCCAACAGGAGCTGGAGCGTTTGGACAACTGGATTTTCGACCAGTTCGAACAGCAGCTCAGGCTGCGCCAACACAAGATCGTCTATAAGTATAAAGTAGAGAAGAAACTGATGGCCCGCTTGGAGGACCAGTACGATATCGGTCTGGATATCCAGCACGGATTTATAATCGTCAAGGAGAAACCGGAGCAAAATTTCATCTGGCTGGGCCGGGGCTATCCCTATCGCTGGCTGGGAATACATTGGATTGAGTCTGGTGATACCACCCGGGTCGACCCGGCCTGGGCCTGGAGCAGGATGGAATATATAGCACAGGAACTATTCGGCGATATTTACATTGACACACTTTTCCGGTCGATAGAATTGGGAATGGAACAGGGCCACGAAATAATGATCCAGAGGGGCGTATGGGGGCACAACAAGCAGGCTGCCGGAGGCCCATTTGTGAACTATCTCTTCAGAGACCGGGTGCAAAACAGGATCTATTGTCTCACCGGGGTGGTATTCAACCCGGGGCGGTCCAAGGTGCTGCTCATCAAATGGCTGGAGACGATTCTGAGAACGTTTCATTCCTTCGACCGGCCGGCAAACACGACCTCTAACACCAAGCTAACCTGACGGCATTTGAGCGATGAAAAAAGTTGCGCTACTGATGGGCAGTGAAACTGACCGGCCGTTGATGGAAGTGGCCTTGCCCTACCTGGAGTATTTCGGCCTGCCGTATCAGGTGCATGTATTATCCGCCCATCGCAACCCCGAGCAGGTGGCCCAGTTTGCCGCTTCGGCTGAAGAGCAGGGATTCGGTGTGCTGATCGCCGGGGCGGGCATGGCGGCCCACCTGGCGGGGGCATTGAAGGCCCATTCGATACTGCCGGTGATCGGTGTCCCGTTGCCGGGAGGGCTGGCGGACGGCCTGGATGCCTTGCTGGCCACCGTGCAGATGCCCAAAGGGGTGCCGGTTGCCACGGTCAGCGTGGGTAAGGCCGGGGCCGCTAATGCCGCGGTGTTGGCGGCCGAGATCCTGGCCCTGGGCGATGTGGAACTTCGGGAGCGGCTAAAGGCGTTTAAAGCTCGAGGCTCAGTCCTGCCTTGACAGAAAAACCAGGTTCCCTGAGCGAGTTAACTATAGCCTATCAATTGGGCCAAAAAACGAAAGTAACCAACTGAACTGTAGCCCTGTTGGCCATGCCGCGAACCACACCCACAAAAAAAACACTGATCATTACTCCCACCTACAACGAGCGCCAGAATGTGGAGACGCTGCTGGACCGTATCCATATGATACTGCCCAAAGCCCATGTGCTGGTGGTGGACGACAATTCACCGGACGGGACCGGCCAGTGGGTTCAGCAGAGGTCCGAGCAGGAGGCTTGGGTACACGTGCTGCGGCGTCCCAAAAAGCAAGGTCTGGGAACCGCTTATTGCGCTGGATTCAACTGGGCGTTGCAGCGGGACTACCAGCAGATCATACAGATGGACGCCGACCTGTCCCATGATCCCGATCAGATCCCGGATTTACTGGCCGAGAGCGGGGACTATGACCTGGTCATTGGCAGCCGCTATATAAAGGGGGTGAATATCGTCAATTGGCCCCTTTCCCGCCTGATATTGAGCTGGTCCGCCAATCTATACGCCCGGCTCGTCACCGGTACACCGGTGTGGGACCTTACCGGAGGCTTCAAATGCTGGAAGCGAAAGGTGTTGGAAAATCTGGATATCTCGACTATCCGGTCGGAGGGCTATTCCTTTCAGATCGAGACCACCTTCCGGGCCTACCGCCAGGGATACACCATCAAGGAAGTCCCGATTATCTTCGTTGATCGGACTGAAGGGGACTCAAAGATGTCACAGGGAATTATCTATGAGGCGGTCTGGATGGTGATCAGGCTTAAACTGTCCCACATCAGGGATATCATCCGGGAACGTTATTTCCAGCCTCAGGAAGTGGAAAATCCCCCTGAGCCATGACCCTTTCCGTCATAATTGTCAGCTACAACGTTCGCGAGTTTGTCAAACAGTGCCTGTATTCATTGAGGAAGACCCGGTTTGACGGTGAAAGCGAGATTATCCTGGTGGATAACAATTCCCACGACGGGACCGTCGAGATGGTGCAGGAGTTGTTCCCGCCGGTCAGGATAATCCGCAACGACCAAAATTTAGGCTTTGCCCCGGCGCTTAACCAGGGGTTGGCGTCCTCCACCGGGGATTACATCCTTTCACTGAATCCCGATACGATCGTGGAGGAGAACACACCGCAGGTACTCACCGATTACCTGGCGAACCACCCCCAGGTCGGTTGTGTCGGCCCGAAAATCCTCAATAGTGATGGCACCTTTCAGAAGGCAGCCAAGCGCAGTTTCCCCCGGCCCTGGGTGGCCTTTACTCACTTCGTTGGACTGGCGAAGCTCTTTCCCCATAGCCGGCTGTTCGCCCGCTACGACCTGTCATATTTGGATCCGGATGAGACGCATGAAGTTGATGCCGTGAGCGGCTCCTGCCTGTGCCTGCCCCGCCGGGTCCTCGAAACCGTGGGGCCCATGGATGAAGATTTTTTTATGTGGGGCGATGATCTGGACTATTGCTATCGAGTTCATCTGGCGGGGTTTAAGGTGGTCTATCTGCCGGAGACGGAGATCATGCACTATAAAGGGGTCACGCATGTTGCGGCGCCTTTATATTACCAGCGGCTGCACTTTGAGGCCATGGCCACCTTCGCTCATAAGCACCGCGCCCTCTCCGGCAGACTGCTCACCAGGGCCACCCTGCGGCTGGCGATCCATTTATTGGCGGCCGTCACCTATGTTAAAAACTATCTGGCCACTTTTTCCTCGCTGATTATCGATGCCCTGGGCATATCAACGGCGTTCTTCCTGATGATCCTGGCGCGGTTTCTCCCCGATCCACGCTTTGATGCTGTTCACACAGTGCAAATCTATGCTCCGGTAGTGGCGGTTTACGTTGTCCTGTGGCTGCTGATCGGTGGTCTGTTCCAGATCTACAGCCGGTACGTGCTCAGCTACAGCCGGGCCTTGATATCAGCGGTGGTCGGCTTTCTGGTGATCGCTACGCTGACTTTCTTCGTGAGAGAGGTAGCCTATTCGCGGCTGGTGCTGGTGGCAGCTTCGGGGCTGGTGGCTCTATTGATCCCCGGCTGGCGGCTGATCGTGCATATGCGGCAGGCCACTGACAAAGTAGGGGATAGCTATCGCACCCAACGGACCTCGATCTTTTCGCGGCGGGCCGTGATTCTGGGTGCCGGGGCTGAAGGACACCGGGTGGCGCGGATGCTCCTGCGCCGGCCTGATATGGGTATCGACCTGATGGGTTTCATCGATCGCCAGGTG
This sequence comes from uncultured bacterium, assembly GCA_965372015.1. Taxonomy (GTDB): domain Bacteria; phylum Fidelibacterota; class Marinisomatia; order SCGC-AAA003-L08; family TS1B11; genus JACZSB01. Next base: position 14,143 of record CBDVAP010000013.1, read on the forward strand.
CTGGAAGAGGGTAGCCGGGAATCGTTGCCTTTCTTAGGCTTTATAACCGAGATCAGGGAGTTGGCGGCCCGGCATCGTTTCCAGGAGGTGATCGTGGCCGGTGAGCACTATTCCAACCGTGACCTGATGGATATTCTCGAGGAAACCCGTGACCTGAACCTATTGTTTCGGATCGTGCCCCACGAGGATGAAATTATGCTGGGGAAAACGGACGTTGAGCACTTCGGTGATCTGCCACTTGTCGACGTGGAAATAACCCTCTACCATCGTTTACACCGCTTATCCAAGCGATCATTCGACCTGCTCGCTTCGGCCCTGGCCAACCTATTACTGTTACCGCTTTGGCCTATTATTCTGCTCGCGGGCGGATTAACAGGAGCCACTATCTGGACGGTTGACGGCGGCCGGTGCCGTATCTGGCTGTTGCAACGCGGTTGGCCCGCTGTTCGCCGGCTACCGCTACTCTGGTCAATTTTCAGGGGTGACATCAGTTTCGTGGGCGCGGAAATAGCACCGGTGAACGAGCCCGACCCGCACCTGCTGTTCAAACCGGGCATCACCGGCCTCTCACAACTGCGACGGGTGGCCGGCGAGCCTGAAATCTCAACCAGCTATCAGCACTACTACCTGCAACATCAGTCCTTGACATTCGATATCGAGATTATTCTAAAGTCTTTGCTCAGAATCTGATGCCGGTCGAAAAGAAGCATCGCCCCGGTGATATGAACTAAATTCCGGCCTGGATTTCATCTAAACCTGTGCGAGCCTTAGCGTCCGGTATAAACAAAGCCAGCTTATAACCACTACTTTGCGTCAGATCGTCTAAAACCATGGCTAAATATATCCTTGAATTTGAAAAGCCGTTGCGGGAACTCGAGGAAAAGATCGAGGCCACCAAGGTCACTGCCCTGGAGCGGGGGATCGATATGTCCCGGGAGATCCAGAGTCTCCAGGATAAGCTGGCCAAGGCCTCCACCGATTTTTACAGTCACCTGACCCGTTGGCAGCGGGTGCAGGTGGCGCGCCACCCCCAGCGTCCCTATACCTTGGATTATATTCAACGCATTACGGAGCACTGGTTCGAGCTGCACGGCGACCGTCACTTTCGTGACGACAAAGCGGTGGTGGGTGGCCTGGCCGCCATCGATGGCCGGAAGGTGGTGATCATCGGGCAGCAAAAAGGCCGCGGTATCCGGGATAACCTGTATCGCAATTTCGGCATGCCCAATCCCGAGGGTTATCGTAAGGCCCTGCGCTTGATGCAGCTGGCGGCCAAGTTTCACCTGCCGGTGATTTCATTCATAGATACACCTGGAGCCTATCCCGGCCTGGGAGCCGAGGAGCGCGGTCAGGCCCAGGCCATCGCCCGCAATTTGATGGAAATGGCCACCTTGCCCGTACCCATGATTGTGGTCATACTGGGTGAAGGCGCCTCCGGCGGAGCTCTGGGGATGGGTATCGGTGACCGCCTGCTCATGTTGGAGAACACCTGGTTCTCTGTCATCAGTCCCGAAGGATGCGCCTCTATCCTCTGGCGTGACGCGGGCAAAGCCGAAGCAGCTGCCGATGCCATGAAGGTGGCCCCCACGGACTTAGTGGAGATGGGGATCTGCGACCGGGTGCTACCCGAACCGGCCGGCGGCGCGCACCAGGATGTGGAATTGGTGACTGCCACAGTCAAGGCCGCTTTACTGGAGATTCTGAGCGAGCTACAAAAACTGCCCCCCGAAGAGCTGGTGGCCCTGCGGATCAAGCGCTATGAGCAGATGGGCCAGTGGCAAGAGTAGACATCAGGCACCATTTCCGTCTGCGGGTGATTTACGCCCAGACCGATCGCATGGATGTGGTCTACTACAGCCGCTACTACGAGTTCTTTGAAGCCGCCCGAACCGCCCTCCTGCGTAAGATTGATGTTTCCTATGCCGGTTTGGAGCGCGATGGCTACCGGCTGCCGGTGGTGGAGAGCCACTGCCGCTATCACGGGTCCGCCACCTTCGAAGACCTGTTGACGATAGAGACCTACCTGGAGGAGGAACCCAAAGTGAAGCTCAAGCTGGCCTATAAGGTGTTCAAAGCCGGCCGGGAGGACCCCATCGTCACCGGTTATACCATTCATTCCTTCGTCAACTCCGACTTGCGGCCGGTGCGCGCCCCGAAGCAGTTCAACGAGTGCCTCCGGCGGCATGCCGGGCAAGTGCTGGAGGATTAGCCCCCGCCGTGGCCCTGATCGGCACCGCCGCCAAAACCTGGCCCCCGGACAAGTTCCGTAAGCGCCTGAAGGCTTTTGAGCAGTTACGGACGGAATATGCCGGCCAGGCTGAGCAGATCAAACTCGGCGGCGGCCAGCGTGGTATCCAGCGCCAGCACGACAAAGGCCGCCTCACCGCCCGCGAGCGTATCGACCGCCTGAAGGACCCCGATAGCCGGTTCCTGGAATTGGGACTGTTCGCTGCCTGGGATATGTATCCCGAGTACGGTGCCCCACCGGGCGCCGGGGTGGTCACCGGGGTCATCGAGGTGGCCGGGCAGGACACGGTAGTGGTGGCCAACGACGCCACCGTTAAGGCCGGGGCCTATTTTGAGGTTACATTAAAGAAAAACCTCCGTGCCCAGCAGATCGCCCTGGAGAACCACCTGCCCATCGTCTACCTGGTGGACTCGGCCGGGGTGTTCCTGCCGTTGCAGGATCAGGTTTTCCCCGACGAGGCCCACTTCGGGCGCATTTTCTACAACAACGCCCGGCTTTCTGCCCTGGGTATCCCCCAGATCGCGGCGGTCATGGGGCCCTGTGTGGCGGGGGGCGCTTACCTGCCGGTCATGTGCGACAAGTACATAATGGTGGAAGGCTCGAACATGTTCCTGGCGGGACCGGCCCTGGTCAAGGCGGCCATCGGGCAGGAGATCGACGCCGAGACATTGGGGGGCGCCACCACCCATAGTGCTATCTCGGGCACGGCCGACTATCACGAAGCCAACGACGAGGACGCCCTGGAGCGCATCCGCAGTCTGATGGGGACTATCAATCATCCCCAGGAGAGGGCTTTCACTCGACATGAAACAACGGAGCCGCTACTACCGGCCGGCGATATCCCCGGGCTGATCTATCCCCCGGAGAGCACCCCTTACGACCTGCGGGAAATACTGGCCCGGCTCCTGGACGGCAGCCGGTTCGAGGAATACAAGGCCACTTACGGTAAGACCCTGGTGTGCGGCGTCGGCCGGTTGGGGGGCTATGCCCTGGGGATGGTGGGCAACCAGAAGGTGAGCACTCGCGCCCACGAGGGAGGGTTGCAGATGGGCGGGGTGATCTACTCCGATTCGGCGGACAAGGCGGCCCGGTTCATCATGAACTGCAACCAGGACCGCATCCCGCTGCTGTTCATCCAGGACGTGAACGGCTTCATGGTAGGCCGCGACGCCGAGTGGGGCGGTATCGCCAAGGACGGGGCCAAGCTGGTCAACGCCGTGGCCAACAGCGTGGTGCCCAAGATCACGCTGGTGATCGGCGGCAGCTACGGCGCCGGCAACTATGCCCTCTGTGGCCGGGCCTACAACCCGCGCTTCATGTTTGCCTGGCCCACGGCCAAGATCGCGGTGATGGGTGGCGCCCAGGCGGCCAATACCCTGGCCGATATCCAACTGGCCCGCATGGAAAATCCCACTAAGGAGGACCGTGAACGGATCGTGGCCGAAGTCGAGGAGCGCTACGAACACCAGTCCGACCCGCGCTACGCCGCCGCCCGCCTGTGGGTGGATGAGATCATCATGCCCGAGGAAACCCGCCAAGTGCTGATCCGTTGCCTGGAGCTGTGCGACCACCAGACCAAAATGCCCGCGCCCCGGTTCGGGGTACTGCAGGTGTAGGTCAGGGTGATGGTGGAGGGCGAGTAAGATTATTGTGTTGGCGGGAAATATCTATGTTACTTTTTGCCAGCCCCCTATGTCGGTTTATGATATACTATTGTAGGTGTTCGGTGATTAGTAAATCAATAAGGACGGAGAGTATGAGAACTTTAATATTATTCTCATTGGCGATCCCATTAATTGTACAATCTCAGGAGCCCAATAAAATTGAAAGGGGTTGGAGCAAAATCGACTTTATATACCCCGTCATGTTAAAGAATCCGATAATCTCCCATGAGGATGCTTACCGTATAGTCGAGTCAATTGGTTACAAAACGTTGCCTAATAGTATCACGTTTGACACGGCCACTTATCTCAAGCGACACGGACTACCTGCTATCGTAGGATATAAATTGTTAGATAAACCCTATCTGTTTATAGATATTACCTATGGTGAGATAGGAAGTGGTAAGTACTATGGCTATCTCGATATCTCCCTGAGAGAAGATGCTGCATCAAGAATTATTCAAACTAGTTATATGCATAATGGAGTGCCGGATTCTGTCTGGATGGGATTTCCCGCCTCCATTGATCTAATTAGTAGGGGTATGGTTTTTATGAATTATGATTCGAATGATGTACAAGAAGCTATTCGAGAGAAAACCCAAGAATTCTTTGAAGAACTTAGCATCAAAGTACGTGAGCAACCTTAAGATTTTCTTGGCTCTTATATTGCCACTAGCGTCCGAAATAGAACTGATATTATTCCAATGACAATTACAGATATTGCAGCCCTGTTGGGGGTGGTATTTGGCGTTTCTGCCTTAGTTCTTGGAATTCTTAATTACAATCGAGACAAGGGTAGAATTACGATGACATTGCAATGGGATATGAGTTCTTATGGAGACCCAAGATATGATGATGACAAATTATATGGTGTTGTAACTATAACGAATATTGGACGAAGACCAGTGTATATCAGTCATGTTGCATTAAAGCTTCCGAAAAAATATAAAGACTATTCACATTTGTTGCTACGAGAAGGTATTGCTGGGCAAAAACTTGCCGAAGGTGATTCTCCGGCAATGTTTATAATTGACCAAGATGGGCTGGAAACGTATGCAAAAGGTTGGAAGAAGATTCGTGCTCAAGTAAATATGTCTACTGGAAGGAACATCTTTCAAAAAAGGTAAGAGAGATTCCTTCTTGGGCGAAACCACGTTCCGATAATTAGGGGATCTCTGCCCCCTCGTCAAAGCCGAAACCATTACCCGGTGCTAAAGGCAGGCGTGCTTGCACGTTCATTTACCCTACCGTAAACTTCATTGTAACCGTCCCCAAAGAACTGACGATATGATCATATTAGGGTCTTTAATTATCGCATCATGCTTCGTACCGGACTTAAAATCAAACAGCAGGGGTAGGAGTATGCAGTACGTAGTAGTGGTTGAGAAAACAGAAAAGAACTATGGGGCCTATGTTCCCGACCTGCCGGGTTGCGTTGCCGTAGGCGATACCAGGGAGGAAACGCTCAAACTGATACGGGAGGCCATCGAACTGCACTTACAGAGTATGCAAGCAGACGGCGAGCCCATACCCCCAACCGCGACCACCGCCGAATTGGTTGAGGTCTAATCCGCTGCCTGGAGCTGTGCGACCACCAGGCCAAAATGCCTGCGCCCCGGTTCGGGGTGCCGCCGGTGTGATAAATCTGTTCCGTACACATGTAGGGGCGTATGGCGATACGCCCATACATGTCCCTATCGGTCGGTCATGGAGACTATTGCAGCGGCAGGGACATTATACCTTGTATTAAACCTAAATATGGTCTATATTCGGGTCAGTTCTGAGGAAGGAATATGAAGCCCAGCGAATCCATTAAGCCCATCAGCTACTTGAAAGCCCATGCGGCGGAACTGTTCAGGGACATCACGGAACACCAAAAGACGCTGATCGTCACCCAGCGGGGCGAGGCCAAGGTGGTGGTGCAGGATGTGCGCACCTACGAGCGCACCCAGGAGAGCTTGGCCCTTTTAAAGATGCTGGCGAAGAGTAGCCAGAGCATAAGGGCAGGGAAGTTCAAGCCTGCCGGAGAAGCCTTTGATGATCTTGGCGAGCGGATCAAGGCCCACCAGCAAGTGTGAAATACACGGTCTATATCGTCGCCGACGCCGAAGACGACCTGTTTGATATCTACCGCCATATAGCCTGGTCGGATTCCCTTGCCAAAGCCGACCGGGTCGTTAATAATCTTCAGGAGCTCTGCAATTCTCTGGAAGAGCTCCCGGATCGCGGGCATGTTCCCCCGGAGTTGGAATTCATCAGTGTTCCGGATTACCGGGAAGTGCATTACAAACCTTATCGGGTCATCTACCAGATCGTAGGGAAAGATGTGTATGTCCACTGTGTTCTGGATGGCCGCCGGGATATGCAGTCGTTGTTACAGGAAAGGTTGCTCCGCTAACCCGTGGACCTCCTCTTCTGCCTAGAACTGTGCGATCACCAGGCCAAAATGCCTCCGCCCCGTGTCGGGGTACTGTAGTTGTAAATTACCCAGGCTAATCTAGCCCCTAACACTATGTTTCCGCTTGTCCTGACCATAACCCTTCTGTATGCCCTGTTCATCCTCTGGCTGTGGCGCGGTGTGCAGCGGCTCGAGCCGTTGGTCCTAAGCACCAGCCGGCCCTTCGTGAGCGTAATAGTGGCCGCCCGCAATGAAGCCCAGAACCTGCCGGGACTGCTGAACTCTCTGCGTACCCAAAGCTACCCGACCGACCGGTTGGAGCTGCTCGTGGTCGACGACGGCAGTACCGACGATACCTATTCCATACTCACCCAACATACTACCAGAATGCAGAACCTGGTCCCGCTCCAGGTGGCGGAAGTGCCTGCTGGGTGGAGCCCCAAGAAATGGGCGCTGGCCACTGCCATCAAGGCCGCCCGCGGGGAGATTATCGTGGCCACCGACGCCGATTGCCTCCCCGGTAGCCGCTGGGTTGAGACCATGGCCGGTTGCTTTGACGATCCCGCCCTGGGGCTGGTGATGGGTCCGGCCCCGGTGATGACTTCCTGGCTGGGCCGGTGGTACGAGGCGTTATTCTTGGATAGCATCTCCCTGGACGCGCTGGCGGCGGGGGGCGCCTCCAACGGCCTGGCCCTGACCTGTACCGGCCGGAACCTGGCCTATCGGAAGCGGGCCTTTGAGGAGGTGGGCGGCTTCAGCGGCGTGGAGCACCTGGTCTCCGGCGACGATGACCTGCTGTTGCATAAAATTGCCGGGGCGGGTTGGGGGATCAGGTTTGCCCTAGCGCTGAGTGCCACCGTGCCCAGCTCCCCACCGGTTGGCTGGCGGGCTTTCCTCCGCCAGCGCCTGAGGCATGCTTCCAAGGGCCGGGCTTATTACAGTATCCCCACCAGCCCACGGTTCAAAATCCTGTTGCCCCTGCTCTATCTGGCTAACGTGGGCGCATTATTTTCGCTGGTCATGCTGGCCATGACCCCTCAATGGTACTGGCCCATAATCCTGGTGGTCAAACTGGCGGCGGAAGCGCTGCTGGTTTACACTTACCTGGCACGGGTGCCGGGCAGGGTCCGGCCAGGGACCTTCCTGCTTACCGGCCTGATTTATCCCCTGTATGTGACGGTATTCGGCCTGCTGGGCAATTTATTCAAGGTTGGCTGGAGGGGCCGCCGCTACAGCGGCGTACAGGTTTCCGGGTCACGCTAGCTGGTGGTCCGCCGGCCGTATTTGCGGCTCCGTAGTTGAAAATTCCGTGACACTGATAGTGAATATTAGAATTGCGAAACGTAACTTTGCTATGGCTGAAAGGAGACAATCCTAATGGTTGGTATCGTCGGCTGGGGGGCCTACGTGCCCTGCTACCGGATCAAGGCCGAGACCATCGCCCGCCAGTGGGGTGGCGACCCCGAGAGTGTGCGCAAAGGTCTGATCCTGGAGGAAAAGACCGTGCCGGGGCTGGATGAGGACACCATCACCATTTCCGTGGCGGCCGCCCGTGACGCCATTGAGCGGGCGGGTATCGCCCCCGATGAAATCGGCGCCGTCTACATCGGTTCCGAGTCTCATCCCTACGCGGTCAAACCCAGCGGCACGGTGCTGATCGACGCCCTGGGTATCGGTCCCCATGTCCATGTGGCCGACTACGAGTTCGCCTGCAAGGCCGGCACCGAGGCCATGTTCGTGGCCTACTCTCACGTCAAGGCCGGCCAGATGAAATATGCTCTTGGTATCGGGGCCGACACCTCCCAGGGTGCGCCCGGCGACGCTCTGGAATATACCGCTTCCGCCGGTGGGGCGGCTTTCATCATGGGCGCCGAAAATGTGGCCGCCGAGATACAGGCCACCTATTCCTTCACCTCGGATACCCCCGATTTCTGGCGCAAGGAGCTGGAGCATTATCCCCAGCATGCCGGGCGGTTCACCGGCGAACCGGCCTATTTCCGCCATGTGCTGGCAGCGGCCCGGGGCATACTGGAGCAGACCGGCCATCAACCGGAGGATTTCGCCCACGCCGTGTTCCACATGCCCAACGGCAAATTCCCGCTCAAGGCGGCCAAGATCTTGGGCTTTAAGCGCAAACAGATGGATCAAGGATTTCTGGTTACCAACATGGGTAATACCTACTCCGGTTCCTCGCCCACCGGCCTGGCCGCGATCCTGGACGTGGCCCGCCCCGGCGACATGATACTGTTGGTATCCTTCGGCTCGGGGGCCGGCAGCGATGCTTTCGTTTTCCAGGCCACCGATCATTTACCGCCACTCCAGGACAAGGCGCCCAAGATCAGGGCGCTGCTTGAGCGCAACCGGCGCTACCTGGACTACGGCCAATACGCCAAGTTCCGGCGTAAGATTATCTTCAACTCACCTAATTGATAAAATATGGACTTGAGTAAGGGCTGACTATGAGAGATGTGTTTATTATCGGTACCGGTATGACCCCCTTCGGGGAATTGTGGGACCGGTCGCTGCGTGACCTGTACGTGGAGGCCGCCCTGGCCGCCATCGAGGACGCCGCCGTGGACCGGCTCGATTCCCTGTACGTGGGGTGCATGACCAGCGGCCTGTTCGTCGGGCAGGAGCACATCGGCGCCCTGATGGCCGACTACCTGGGCCGCACGCCCATTCCCGCCACCAGGGTGGAGTCGGCCTGTGCTTCCGGGGGCATGGCGGTGCGCCAGGCTTACCTGGAAGTCGCCTCCGGCGCCAGTGAGGTGGTGCTGGCCGGGGGCGTTGAGAAAATGAATGACGGCGCTGACGTGGCTTCGGCCCTGGCCACCGCCTCCGACCAGGAATACGAGGCCTACCAGGGGATCACCTTCCCGGGATTGTATGCCCTGATCGCCCGGGCGCACATGCATCGTTATGGCACCACTAGTGAGCAGTTGGCCCGGGTGGCGGTGAAGAACCACAAGCACGGCGCCCTGAACCCCAAGGCCCAGTATCCCTTTGAGATCACCGTGGAGCAGGTGCTCAATTCCTCCCAGGTGGCCGATCCTTTGCGGCTTCTGGATTGCTCGCCGGTAACTGACGGCGCGGCTGCGGTGATCCTGGCCTCGGCGGAGGTGGCCGGCAGCCTCAAGGGGCATCCGGCCGTCAAAATAGCGGCCTCGGCCCAGGCCTCAGATACATTCGCCCTGCACAACCGTAAAGACCTGACCCACTTAGGCGCGGTGCAACAGGCGGGGGAATTAGCCTTAAGCCAATCCGGCCGCACCATTGAGGATATTGACGTAGCCGAAGTGCACGACTGTTTCACTATCGCCGAGCTGTGCGTCATGGAAGCCCTCGGTTTTGCCGAGCCGGGTAAGGCTGCGGCCATGGTGCAGGCGGGGGAGACCACCCTGGGCGGCCGGCTGCCCATCAACACCAGCGGCGGCCTCAAGGCCAAGGGCCACCCGGTGGGCGCTTCGGGTGTGGCCCAGATAGTTGAATTGACTACCCAACTGCGGGGGGCGGCCGGTAAACGGCAGGTCGAGGGAGCCCGCATCGCCCTGGCCCAGAATATGGGCGGCACCGGCGCCAGCTGCACGGTGCACATCCTGGAGGGCGTGGCATGAAGTCAGCCCAGTATATTCGCGAAGTGCCCCAGCGCTACCGACTGGAGGCCGGCCAGTGCACCGGCTGCGGCAGGCTCCACTTCCCGCCTCGCCTGGTGTGCGACGGCTGCGGCTCCCGGGAGTTCGAGGCGGCCACCCTGCCCCGCCAGGGCACGCTGCTCACCTGGACCGTTATTCACGCCGCCCCGCCCGAGTATAGCCTGGAAACGCCGTACGTGGTGGGCATCGTGGAACTGGCCGGCGGGGTGCGCCTGACCTGCCAGGTAGCCGATTGCAATCCCGAGGAGCTGGCCGTCGACGCGCCGCTGGAACTGGTCTTCCGCCGCCTCAAGGAGGATAACGCCGCCGATATCATCCAGTACGGGTATAAGGCGGTGCTAAAGCGGGAATGAGCGCTGACCTCACGAGCCTCGAGCGCTCCGGCCGCATCGCCACCGTCACCCTATCCCATCCGCCGGTGAACGCCCTCTCCAAGGCCTTGGTGGCCGAACTGACCGATCTAGCCGCCACCCTAACCAAGGACGACAATACCAGCGTGATAGTCTTCCGCTCGGGTCTGGATCATTTCTGCGCCGGCGCCGACCTGAAGGAACGTAAGACCATCCCCCCGGAGGAGGTCTCTGCCGTAGTCACCGCCATCCGGGACTGCTTCGACGCCATCGCTCGTTTGCCGCAGATCACTATCGCTGCCGTAAATGGTACCGCCCTGGGTGGTGGGGCCGAGCTGGCCCTGGCCTGCGACCTGCGGGTGATGGCCGCCCATGTTCGCTTCGGCCTCACCGAGACCACCCTGGGGATCATCCCCGGTGGTGGCGGTACCCAGCGCCTGCCGAGGCTGGTGGGCTCCGCCCAGGCCCTGGAACTGATCGCCACCGCCAAAGTGCTGGATGGTCCCCAGTGCCTGGAGTTGGGGATCGCCAATCGGGTGGTTGCCGCCGGGGAACTGGCCGCTGCAACCGGCAACCTGGCCCAGGCCATCGTAAAGCAGGCCCCCTTAGCCCTGCGCGCCGCAAAATGGGCCGTGATACAAGGCCGTGAGCAGCCCTTGTCCAAAGCGCTGGAGGTCGAGGGGGCAGCCTACGATAGCCTGATAGATACAGCCGACCGAGAGGAGGGCCTGCGGGCCTTTGGTGAGCAGCGGCCGCCTGAGTGGGAGGGCATAAGGCCTGGCTCGCAAAGAGGCTCGGAAGACCTGTAATAACGGATTACAAAGGAGATTGCCATGAATGCCATGAAGATTGCGGTGGGTTTCGGGATCGCGGTTATATTTCCCATGGTGGTGCATTACGGCGTCAGCACCTTTAGCCCAGCGCCGGACAGAAACGACTACCGGCCCCCTGAATGGGAGGTGCTGGAGGAAACGGCCACGGCCGAACAACGGCAAGCCCGGGAGGCGGAGCGCCGGGAGATCAGGGAGCGCTATGATGCCCACGCCGAGACCTTCGCCCGGCACCTGTTCTGGGTGGCCGTGCCGTTGGGACTAGCGGCCCTCATTGCCGGTGCTATGATAAATATCCCGGCCGTGGGTACCGGGCTGGTGTTTGGGGCCATCATTACGCTGATCGACGCCTACGGCAATTTCTGGCAATACCTGCCCGATGCATTACGGTTCGTGTCGCTGCTGATCGCATTGAGCGTGCTGGTGATCATCGGTTACCGCCAGGCTCGCCGGGCTCCCCGTAGGGCGGGTACGCCCAGGGCCCAGGCCTCCTCAGAGGCGTCCGGCATAGGTGATCAAGACTAACTCCGCATGCCTAGTCTGTATCTCTGCTGCTGTAGGGGCATCCCGCGGGATGCCCTTCCTATTCGAAGTACCATTCAGGAAGGGATAAACCGTGAAATATAAAGCTGTTATTAAACAGGAAGGCGATTGGTGGGTTGGATGGTTGGTAGACCTGCCAGGGGTCAACGCCCAGGAACGGGGGTATGAGGATCTGATCGAGTCCTTAAAGGTCGGAGCCGAGGACATGCCTGTCCTGAGCGCTGCCGAAGGGCTGGCCCTTGAGCCCGATATTCCTGAAGACGCCGCCTCGAGACTATCGAAGTATAATCGCTCTAATTTTCCGCCTGTTTCCTTAACCGGTTTCAAGTTTCGAGTTCAAGAGCCGGCCAAATCTTCGCCTGACTGCTACTGCCACTGCCACTTCTTAAGCTCTCCCCCCACATTTCCTAGATTTTACATAACTTCTCCGTTAACTTTCCGTCGGGATTAGCGATAAAGGGTAGGTTATGTGGTGGATAATCTACGTTTGGGATATTCCCCGGGCTTTGGATACCTAGTTTTAGGACAGTGCTGGGGAGGTTTCGAAAAGGAAGGGTATCGGCTTCAAGGTTCTTGGCGTAAATCCGATTTCGAATAATGGGATTTATGCGAATTAAAAATGAAAAGACTACTGCGACTGATTATGTCCAGAATTACTGTGATTCTGATCAGCCAAAATGGGGACGAGGCGATGACGGTATTAAGGCCCAATCTGAGATGATGCAGAGTACTCAACAGCGCTGATCAGGTCGAAATGATAGAACTCCACACACCGGAACAAATTGTCAAAATTCTATGGCGCGACATAGTAAAGCGTGGCAATGGAATAGTATGGATCGGTTCCGGTCTTTCTTTTGACATATATCCCGGATGGATAGAAACGATTAGATTGCTAGGTAAAAACTGTGGAGTGGCTATACCAGAAGAGTGGGCGGATGTCAGTCCATCTCCAACTGACCTACTTTCTAAAGCTGACGATTGTAAAAGAAGAAGCCCTACTCAGTACGAAGCGACTCTATCTATCTTATTTGGAGAGGAGCCGATTAAAGATCGAAGAGAATATCGTCATTTACTAGCGACACCCCAATATCGTGCATTTATTACGACGAATTTTGATAGACTACTCTACGAAAATGCCAACGATATTGGATCGAATCGACTGATTCAAGCATATCCTATATTAGATGCAGGACACTTGGGATCAGACGGGCAACCCTGCTTTTATATTCACGGTCTTGCATATAAGAATAATGCGCCGTGTGGCAAGGACTTAGTATTTGCCCAGAGCGAATTTGATAAAGCATACAATACGATCGATGGTAGTATTTGAATAACTAGTATATTCATATTAACGATACTCACGCATTATCCTATACTATTCGTTGGATGCAATCTTAAAGAGCCATATATCAGAAATTGCTTTGACCTGATTCACACAATACATAAGCAACATGAGGACCTAGATAAACCGCTAAGATATACTGTGCGACCTGGGAGAAACCTTACGAACCTTAAAGACGAAGAAAGGAATAGAATATTGGAAGACCAGATTGATGAAGAAAGACGTTTTAGGGAAGTTGGCATAGAAGTATTAAGGTATGAGGCTCATGAGAGGGATGAATTCCAATTTCAAACAACAATTTTAAAGCTACTAAAAGAAAAAGGTATAGCCGAAAAGAGAAAAATACCCCCGTTGCATTCACAAGAGGCACCTTCACAATGAGTGAGAAGTACTTTGATGTATTGATTCAAATAGATGCTTCACTGGCTGTACATCCGCCATCATTTGTAGAGTATAATCGCCTGGCGGAAATACTTCAGGAAGAAGCTTTCCGTAAATATTTCTTCGAGAACCTTCAAGATAATAGATGGCTGCCCCTCCTTAGAGATAAACACTTTTTCGTTAAGCCTCCTAATCCAGTGGAGGAAAAACAATCAATTTTCTTCCCAACCTGGCCAGAATCGAGGTATCTCCTCCGTGCTGTCGAAAAGGTACCTGATGCAGTCTTGGATATAGCCCTTAATCTTCCTGAAACTGATAACGCCAGAGTCCATGAAGATTTCGCTGAGGCAGCTTGCAAGATGGCCCCGAAATTGGCCGCTCAATGGGCGAATAAGGAATGTGAATGGGTTGAAAGACAAGATCAACTTTATCTGAATCTTTCACACTATCTTGGGAACCTAGTACAGCACTTAACTCAAGGCGGGGAGACTACAACAGCACTCAAACTTGCTGCAACATTACTTGACCTCCAACCTGATCCTCAGTATGAGGAGAAAACAAAGAACGAATCCAAAGAAAGAGATAGTGAATATTTTCTACCGTACTACCCTAAGCCACAGCCTAAATGTGATACCTGGGAATTCGAGCGGATACTGAAGAAGAATCTCCCGTCGCTCGTGAAGGCTGGCGGCATTCCCGTGTTCGAATGGCTATGCGTATTGCTAGCTAAGGCTATGCGTCTTTCCCGCAGGCACGACGAAATTTCAGAAAAACGGATTAGAGATTATTCTAATATTTGGCGACCAGCTATCGAGGAGCATGAGCAAAATCAGAAGCATGACATAAAAGATGCACTCATTGATGCGGTGAGGGATGCGGCAGAGATGTTGAGTGAACAAACCACTGAACAAGTTTCACAGGTCGTCAACACGTTGGAGGATGAATCACTTTCTTGGTCTATTTTTAATAGAATTGCTCTACATATACTTCGGGTGAACCCAAACTCTTCTACTGAGTTAGTGAGAATTCATTTGTTGGAAAAGGAGGTGTTCGAGAATACCGACTTGCATCACGAGTACTGGCTGCTAGCAAGGGATAAGTTCGATTCTTTAAACGGTGAAGAACAGCAATCGGTTATCGATTGGAGATTAAGCGATGAAGAGGAAGATCTCAACCGGTTCAGAGCAAGGTATATTGAAACCAAAAGTCAGCCGCCTACGAAAGAAGAAGAATCCGCTTTCAGACATGCATGGCTTCGGACTGAACTAGCGCTAATCAGCGGCTATCTTCCTCTCGAGCTTAAAAAACGCTATGATAAGGCTGTGGCTTCGGTAGGAGAAGCAGACCACCCCGATTTTCTCACTTATTCAACTGGAGGCTGGACGGGTCCTACCAGCCCAAAGGCATCGCAAGAGCTAAGTACCTGGGGTTTCCAGCAATTGCTCGACTACCTGCAATCGTGGCAGCCGACGAGTGAGCCCATGTCTGATAGTCGAGATGGCCTTGCTCGTGCGATTTCGGGGGCCGTGGGGGAACAACCAAGGAAGTATGCGGAAGAATGTGATGATATTCTTAAGATTGTGCCCCCTCTCCACCCCAAATACATCCGAGGCTTCATAGAGGGTTTTCATGAAGCTGCCCGCACCAAAACGGTTTTCCCCTGGGCACCTGTTCTCCGTCTCTGTAGCTGGGTTGTCGAACAGGATCGAGAATTCAGCCCAGAGATTTTGGCTCAAGAGATTGGAGATGGTCGAGAGGAGACCAACTGGGGTTGGACACGAAAACGAATCGCGAACCTTATCGAAGCTGGACTGCCTAAAACTGAGATCGAAATCCCGATTCGATTCAAAAACGATGTCTGGGCAATCATTAAGAAATTGACAATGGATCCAGAACCAAAGCTCGGTGAAGAAGTGTTCATGAATCCGGCGACAAATTCTATCAACACTGTCCGTGGTCAGGCGATGCATACCGCGATGCGATACGTTCCTTGGGTGAAAAGACACAGTGTCTCGAAGAAGGATAAGACTTCTAGCGATTTTGGTGATTTGCCTGAAGTCAGAGATCTTCTTAGAAACCGCTTGGACCGCAGAAGAGAGAAAACACTGACGGTACATTCAGTTTATGCTAGATGGTTCCCCTGGTTGGTAGCCTGGGACGAGGAATGGGCCCGGAAGTACAAACGAAAAATATTCCCCGGAAGCGCCGCTTATGATGATTACTGGAAAACTGGTTGGGGCACCTATATTGTCTTCAATCTTCCTTATGATAACGTATTCAAGGTACTGAAAAGGGACTACAGGAAAGCTCTAAATCGGCTGGGTACCTTAAGCGTTGAGCTGCCAGGCGCAAGTTCAGTAGATGAGAGCCTAGCGGAGCATCTTATGACCTATTACTGGCGCGGATTGATCAAAAGAAGATCCGAGGGGCTCATGAATCAGTTCTTCGATAATGCAAATCCTGACTTACGCGGGCATGCGCTCGGCTTTATCGGAGATAGTATTGCAAATACTGATGCATCGATTTATCCCGACATCATGAAACGGTTCTATGGTCTTTGGGCTTGGCGGCTCGGAATCGCTCTAAAGGCTGGCGACCCAAGACCATTTCATTCAGAGCTGAAGGCTTTTGGCAAGTGGTTCGGCACTCAGAAGCTTCGACCAGTTCAATGGGCTCTGGAGCAGGTACTAATGGTGTTGAAGCTAGTCGGGCGAATTGACGCTGATGAAGCGATGGTGAGTTATCTTGCTAACCTTGCAGATGAGTATCCTAAGAAAGTGCTTGAGTGCTTTAGGCTTATGGTTCTCAATGAAGACGATGGCTACACTATGTGGCTATGGAAGAAACACGGGAAGCGGCTGCTGTCCGCAATTATCGCGGGCGCTGATCTAGATACCCATGATCAGGCAATAGATCTTGTCCATAGACTGGGGGCGATGGGGCATCGAGAATATAGGGAACTTCTGGAACGTCAGGGATCCAGTTGATGCTACTTCCGATAAAGGAATTTATCTGAAGAGTTCCAGGCGCGGGGGGTTCCCTTCGCGTACTTAGCGGCTAATCCTCTTCCTCCCCTGCCTGAACCCCGCTGTAAGCGGGGGGATCAGCCAAAGGCGGGGTTCGCGCCTTCTGAAGCCTCTGCAGTAAAACTCTTCTCCGACCTTGGCGTACTTTGCGCCTTGGCGGTTACTCTTCCTCCCTCCTGACCGGCCCGCCGCAGCTCACCCAGCGGATGGTTCCATGAGCACCTTGACCCCTTCCAGCCGGGTCCACTTCTTGGCCCGCTCCAGGTCGTAGGTCTGCTGCAGGTTCAGCCAATATTCCGCTGTAGTGCCGAACGCCCTGGACAGGCGCAGGGCCATGTGGATGCTCACACCGGAATGGCCGTTCACCAGCTCGGAAAAAGTCTTGCGCGTCACCCCCAGGGCGTCGGCGGCGTCGGTCACCGTCAAATCCAGCGGCCCGAGATAGGTTTCCTTGATCACCACACCGGGGTGGGTTGGGTCATGCGTTGCCATGATATTCCTTTCAGTGCTGCCTGAGTTACCGCGCAATATAACGTGTAACGTGACGGGTGTCAAGCGGAGATGCTGTTCTATTGATGGGGTAAGGCGGCGGTTCGCGCCCTCTAAGGTCTCTGCGGCAAATCTCTTCTCCAGCCTTGGCGTCCTTTGTGCCTTTGTGGTTTATTTTTTTTCCTCTTCCGCGCACCAGGCGAACGACAGCGCCCAACTAATAGCTTATATTCCCGGCGCTCTTTGACATATGAGCGGCATCACCCCCTCTCTGTTCAACGGAGAGGGGACCGGGGGGTGAGGTTCCCGGCATCGGTATCGACATATGTGGCCAGTATCTAACAGATATTAACCCCTTCATTCTCAATGCCTTATGCTCATTTTCCGCCCATTTTACACGTTTTTTTTTGCAGCAATCCCCTTGGCTAGCTGCCCCCGTCGAAAAGCATTAACCATTTAATGGGTTTTATCTAGGTTTTAGATGGGTTTCTAATAGGTTTTTAATGGGTCTTTTATGGGTATAAGCTGGGCATAAGCTGGGTATAAGCTAGCCTGAGGCGGACCCGAACCCCGCTGTAAGTGCCTAATCCCGCAGCAAGCGGGGCGGGGGAAACTGTGCGCTACCGGTTACTCTACAATCAAGGGGGGCGGCTTTAGCGACTGGTCGCTGAAGGCCAGGGTCTCCAGCAGCTCCACGGCGGCGGCCTGAACCCGGTCGTCCCGCGACCCGTAGCAGCGGCCGATCTCATCTCCAGCCTCAACCTGGTCGCCCAGGCGCACATCCAGGTCGAAGCCGGCGGAAGGGTCGAGCATATCGGCCTTGGCTTGGCGGCCGGCCCCGGCGGTGATCAGGGCCATACCGCAATGGTAGGTATCCACAGCCGACAGGTAGCCGGAACGAGGCGCCCGGAGTGCGACGGTTACCGACGGGCGGTACAAGCGAGTGTCGGCCAGCGATGCCGGGTCACCCCCCTGGGCAGCCACCATCTCGTCGAGCTTCTCCCGGGCTCGCCCCGAGGTCAGCGCATCCTGCACCTCCCGCCGGGGGTCATCCTTGCCGGCCAGGCGCAGCATCTCACTTGCCAGGAAGATGCTCAACTCCACCAGGTCCGCCGGACCATCCCCCTCCAACGCCGCCACCGCTTCCCGCACCTCGCACCATACCCCTGCCGAGCGGCCCAACGGCTGGTTCATATCGCTGATGTGGGCCACGGTGTCCACCCCGAAGGCCGCGCCGGTTTCCACCAGTACCCGGGCCAGTTCCCGGGCCTCCGGCAGGCTGCCCATGAAGGCGCCGCTGCCCCATTTCACGTCCAGCACCAGGCCCCGGATCCCCTCAGCGATCTTCTTACTCATGATGCTGCCGGCGATCAGCGGCACCGACTCCACCGTGGCGGTCACGTCCCGCAGGGCATACAGCCGCTTGTCGGCCGGGCAGATGTCATCGGTTTGGCCCATGATGCAGATGCCCACCTCCGCCACGTGGCGTTGGAAGGTCTCCAGGTCCAGGCTGGTCCTGAAGCCCGGGATGGCATCCAGTTTATCGAGGGTCCCTCCGGTATGCCCCAGCCCCCGGCCGGAAAGCATGGGCACATACACCCCGCAGGCTGCCACCAACGGCCCCAGCACCAGGGAAACCTTGTCTCCCACCCCACCGGTACTGTGCTTGTCGGCCACGTAGCCGTCTAAGTGCGAGAAGTCGAGGCGCCGTCCCGAATCGATCATAGCCTCCACCAGCACCTGCCGCTCACCAGGTTCCATCCCCTGAAAGTAGACCGCCATCAGCCAGGCGGCCATCTGGTAATCGGGCAGCTCGCCACTGGTGAAAGCCTCCATCAGCCAGCGGATCTCTTCAGGCGTATGGACCGCACCCCCCTGCTTCTTGCGGATCAACTCGTAGGGGATCATCCTGCCGCCTCCAGGTGGTCGCGGGCCATCACCGGTCTAGGATTGTGGTAAGGCAGGATCATCGGCCTCAACAGTGTTTCGCTTGCGGAACAAATCCAGTATGTCCAGTCGCCAGAAGCGATGCTCGTTATGAATCTGCCAGATCAGAAGCAATCCAATGACAGTCAGCAGAATATTGGCCGCCCACATGGCCAGGAAGGGCGCCACCAGCCCCCGGTCCGCCAGTTCCTCTCCGGCGATCAGCAAGGCCCAATAGATGACGAAGAAACCTAGGCTCAAGGCTGAGGCCACGGCAAAACCGCCGCGGCGGGCCCTGATCCCTATGGGGGCGCCCACGATGATAAATACTATACAGGCGAATGGGATGGCGAACTTCTTATATATCTCCACTTTATAGCGATTGATCCCCCTGAGGTAGCTCCTGAGGAGGTTATAGTCACCCGTCAGTCCGCGTTGCAGGTTGTGCGCCCGGCGGGCCAGTCTGGCTGATTCGCCTGGGGATAGTTGGGTACTATCGGTAATGGCCTGCTGCCACCTGGACATCAGAGCTGTGGTTGCCGCCTGGGATGTGTCGCCGGTCAGGTGGTAGGGTGTCTGAGAGGTAATCCGGTTTGCGATACGGGTCTTTACCGCCTTTACCTTATCGAGGTAGCCCACGATCTTCTCCTGCATCATGTCTATGTCCATCTCGCGATCACCCCGCTGTTCACTCTCCCGACGCTCGAGATACAGGTTATCCACCGGGATTACAATTCGGTGCCTGGCAAACTTCAAGCGGCGATATTCATCATAGTCGGGGAGGGTCAATTCGTGAATCTCACCGTCCTCGAGGTTCAGCAAGATCGCATCATCAATGGTCTGCATGGTACCTCGATCAGCATAGATGGTCACCTGGCTGGTACGATTATCCTTGCTGTAGATTAGAATATCAGTGAACCTGGATCCCTCCCGACCGCGTACGATCATACTGTAGGAGGGCAGGTCCTGTTCGAATATGCCGACCTGAATACCCAGGTCCGGGCGCTTGCGACTGATATCGGAGGAGAGCAGACGAGCCCGATGGTTGGCCTTGGGGAGCACCTGGTTATGAAAGAACACCAGGACCAAACATACCATGACGCCGAACGCGATGGCGGGCAACATGATCGAGGTGTAGCTCAACCCCGCAGTCCGCAAGGCCGTGATCTCATTATCATGTGACATACGCCCAAAGACCATCAAAGTGGCCACCAGGACGGCCATGGGCGCGGCCAGGGCCAGTATCCAGGCCATATTCAGCCCCACGTATTCCACCAGCACCCCAAATCCCAGCCCCTTGCCCAGGAAACGGTCAATGGCCCGCAACAGGAAGTTTGTGAGCAGGACAAACAGGAGCACCAGCAAGGCCATCAGAAAGGGGGCCACGTGCTGGCGGAGGATATACAGGTTGAACACTTTCACCTGGCGAACTTAACCGCTGGTACCTCAACAACCCAAGCCCAAATGAGTTGACTGCCGACGGGGTGGGCGGTAATTTTGCGGCAGCCGAGCGGCTGGGACAGCAGTTCGAGTCAAGCGTGGCGAGCATGGTGGGCGTAGCTCAGCAGGTTAGAGCACCTGGTTGTGGCCCAGGAGGCCGTGGGTTCAAGTCCCATCGCTCACCCCGAATTTCGAGGCCGTCACGGGGCGTGGCGCAGCCCGGTAGCGCACCTGCTTTGGGAGCAGGGGGTCGTAGGTTCAAATCCTATCGCCCCGACTTCAAATTTGTCGACGAGACTTTTGTTTCTCGTCGGCATTTTTGTCATTTGGCCCCAACTCCAGTTTTTACTTCCAGAGCGCAAACTCCCGCAAACAACCGTAAATAACCCACGAAATAGCATACGGATTGTAGCATACGGGACCGGGGGGAGGTAAGCCACCTAGGACCCTTAGCTCAAAGGTAAAGCAGCGGACTCATAATCCGTTGGTTGGGGTTCGACTCCCTCAGGGCCCACCCCTCTATTTCCGATGACAAATCGGGGATTAATGCTATCAGGCGCATAGTGGCTTTATCCGCAAACAACCGTACCATTTGCCGGATACGGAACCGGATACGGGTTCTCAGTTTACTCGGTGTGGACGCTACTGGACTCGAACCTGTGACCCCCGCCTTGTAAGGGCAACTTTTCTCGACGGGAAATGATGCGTTGGTTGCTTATAGGTTGCTTTTTTGAGAAAAAATTGCCTCTTGGAACAAGGGATTTGAGGGGCTTGTGCCTCGCATCGGAAAATACAAAATGAGGCTGGAAAACAGGGCAGGTCAGACCAAAGGCATCCGCGGTAGCCCTGTGTTGGACTATGAGGTGTAATCAGAGGTTGCTGATCAAACGATGAACGCTTCAGATAAGGCGTCAAATAAACCTTGGAAACACATAATATTCCTATTACTTTTAATTCTAAATGTTCCATAGAGACAGAACGGATACGGTAAACACGGGTAACAAAAATAAGTCCGTGTGCCATCTTAATACAGTCTTTGGTTTACGTCATCGGTTCTTGAAGCCGTGCTACTAATCATTCAGAGACTACTCGGGATGGATTAATCGCATCTTGACTAAAAGCTAAAATGCTCTCTTTAAGAGTGATCCAAAAAGCAGTCCAGTACGGGTAAGACTCATGGCCTATTGGTTTATACGTTCAGACTCACACTCGCTGAGAAAATATAGTTCACTAAATGAGGGGAAGATACTCCTTCCCTCACAGCGAAAAATTCATCTTAATAAAGACGATAGTATTATATTTCTTGAATGGGCTTTCAATGATCTTGAAGAACAGGATCTTACTTTTTTGCGAACGGCGAATATAGAATGGATTGAACCAATAGAGTCTCTTGACACGTTTGAGCGAAGAGGATACAAGATCGAATTACGGGATGTCACTGAAATTGAAAGCAGGTTATCGGTCACTGATTTGGCCTATAGCCTCAAGAAGATCTATAACTTCGATAGGCCAAGATCGCATTTTGGAATGCCCTATGGTTGGATATCAGAGGAAGATTATTATACCATTTCAAGCAGCACTATATTCTATGCACGGACTGCATTTTTATCATTTTTTTTATCGCTACCACAAGATCTGCAATTGGAGTTTCGTCGTGAGACGTTCCCCCTAACGGTAGACACATCAAATGAACCCTTCCCCTATAAATTACGGTGGGAACAGTTACTTGAGTACCTCAACAAGCGAATATTCTCCATAGGAAATATCTTAAATCGGATCGACGATCTTTGGCCAGAACTGTTAGATAGCCAAACCTCACTCAATGAGAGTCTCTACTTCGGTACCGATAAGGAGGAGCCGGAGTCGCTAGTGGATGCATTCGATCTCTTTAATGAGTCTTGGCTTTCACTTTTAAACGAAGAGACAGATAGAGAGCGAGAGGATTGGCTTAAATCTCCCTTAATTCGTAAGACAAACAAAAGAATTTCTGAGGAAGAACAAACGCTAATGGAAAACCGCTTTAGGTTTGAGAAACAATGGCCGACCCCCGCATCGTAAAGCAGTTAGGCACCGCGAGTCGGGCTGTAAGCAAAGCCGCCGTCTGGACTGCGTCCAAGCCCATCGGAAAGGAAGATCATTACCTTTTTGAATTTCTTTGCTACGCACAGCTTGTACGCGCCGCAAAGCAGCAGTTCAAGATAAAATTCAGAAAAATTAATGGTCAATGCAGATGGCCTCAAAAGCCCGGGGAAAAATCAAACTTCTCCTATATAGATCTAATAAAGAGAGAGACGGAAGAGCTTACTTGGCAAGTATGTACAGGTACGAAAATTAAAGATATTGATGGCAGCGACCGAGCTCCAGATATCTCCCTTCAAGTGCCCCATGCCTCTGATTCACCAACCTGGGCGGATGTGAGGGCAATATGGGATGCAAAACATCGTGAATCCGAATCAGATAGGATCACACGAAACGAATTCGGCCAATTCAGGCATATTATGCGCCAATTGAAAATCCGAAAGCCCTCTGTGAACGATGGTCTCGACGACTTAGGAAAAGATATTTACCGTGTGCCAGCGTTAATAACAAATGGGCAGTTTTCTACGGAGAAGGACGGAACATTACTCAGAATTGGCTTTTCTGAGGTGAGAGGTTTTTTAAAAAGTCCTGAAATCCGACCACATAACGAAGAACATCTTGTTAGGCAAGCCATTTTAAAAAAAATATTTGTAGTTCTTAGGTCTGGCTACGAGTCACTAAATAAGTTCATAACCCACCGACGATGAGATTCTGTATCTTCTGATTACTAAGAAGATCGTCCTTTAGCCCCTCAACCATAGGCCCAATGGATCAATCGGTCCTACGCCAATGGTCAGCCGTGTTGCAGGCGGATGATTTTCGAATTTTTGACACCAGTTATCAAACGGCGGCAACGGCATGGGCTAGTTCCCTTTCTTCCGAGTTTCGATGTGCCTTCACAAAACAATAACTTATTGAGGAATCCAACGGGAAAAGTTCATTTCGGCGCTTGATTAACTCTGATAGTGAATTTTCTCTGATATTGCCAATCCGTCCAAAACCGTGATGTGCGTCCGGGCAAACCAGCAACTCGCCGTTGTTGTCTACAGTAATACCGAATCTATATATACCACATTGGCCGAGCTCCGTTGCCGACGTGAAGCGGCGGGCTCCATACTGGTACCCGATTGCACGGAGACTTTCAACACCATCAGCGACCAGTTTTTCCCAATTTTGGGCCGCTTCACCCACATTGACGGGGGAACGACAGGTGTAATAAATGCTATTTTCGTGACACCAATCGCGCAGTGCACGAATAGATTTAGCAGATTGAGCGGTTACTACCGAGTTGATTCCCAAACGAGAAATGATTTGATCTCCGTCTTGTTCTGGCTCATGAAAGAGTTCCAGTAAGTTTTTTATATTCTGAGATATCCGACCATAAGCGCCCCGTCTACCTACTAATTCATCGTAAATGGAAGAGGTAAATGAGTCCACCTTTAAATAGAGTGAAATCGGTTTATCCTTTAGTGTTACGATTTTTTTCTTGTCAAGAAAATATCCATTTGTGTATACCACGACCCATAGACCAAGCCGCTCGGCTTCATTGAGGATCTCCCAGAAATCAGAATCCGCAAGCGGTTCCCCACGACCCGGCAACGAAACGACGCGCGCCCCACAATCCTTCGCCTCCCGTAGAATGTGCGTCATTTCTTTGCAGGTCAGCTCATCTCTCGAAGCCTTAAGATTCTCCAGTCCTACGAAACAGTAAGGGCAGCGGTAGTTACAGGCCGAGGTCATGTTTAGGGCTAGATACATAATTTCATCATGCCCCAAGTTTTCAAACTCAGTCTGAGGCCAATGGTATCCACACAATACGATCGGCAGATATTCTTCTTTTAACATTATCACGCCATTTCTCCATCTGGATCGTTCGCTGTCGGGACTTTCGGGCGTACTAATAGATAATTCGGCATTCCAGTCGGAGTCTCTATTTCGGAAACGTCTGCGACCTCAAGAGAAATGCCATCCTTCAATACTAATCCAAGATCATAATCGTAGGCGGAGCAATGTTTCAATAATGAGTAGAGACTGTTATTATATTGCAATGCTAACGTTTCGAATATTCGAGACATAAACATAACTACCTCGGGGTTGTTGATTGCATAACCTTCCATAAACTGTGACATTTGTTCTGCAGTTTTTCCTTTACTTCTTTGCTTGATCAGATCTTGGCAGTTGATAAAAGCCATGACGCCTGCAGTTGTGTCAATTGATGAATCTCCATCTTCCGGTACATCCGTGAGGGCAAAATAAAACGGAGCGTCTGGCACTTGTATGTAGTTCAATCTACAGTGGTCTTCATTACCTCCTTGAAGCCGCGAAAAAAATTCTTGTATTCCTGCCTTGTAGCCATCAATGTCCCTTATCCCAGGTTCTGGAATAAAGCGCAGAATTCTGTTCAAAAGTTTGTCATCAGCATAAATGATATCGATGTTGATTTTGATTCCTTCATCTCGTTTTCGTTGTTTTACAACCCCTGCTAGTTTTTCACAGAATTCAAATGCCCAATGCGATCTATCACCTAGGGCATCATCAGTGTATCTACTCCAAGGCTTACGAAGTGAATGAAGCAGCGGTGTCATAACGCACATTTTTAAATTTCGTTTGGCCTTGGTTGCAAGCTCACATATATGATTCTCGAATAATTGAAGCCCATTACCATTTTCTACTCC
The DNA here is from genome assembly GCA_965372015.1 of uncultured bacterium. Classification (GTDB taxonomy): domain Bacteria; phylum Fidelibacterota; class Marinisomatia; order SCGC-AAA003-L08; family TS1B11; genus JACZSB01. Next base: position 39,184 of record CBDVAP010000013.1, read on the forward strand.
GTAAAGTTTGGATAACGGCATAATACCAATTTCGTCCAGCAGATCATTTTTTGTTATAGCAGCAAGAGTTTTTAATTGAGTCATCTCGGTGCGAAGAGCATCAATATTTTGTTGGAAATTTTCTCTTTGGAGCAAACCAGATTCCATTTGCCTTTTAGAATAATATTTCCCTATCCTCCATGTCACGAGAGACCCTAGACATAAACTGACAAAACCAATAATTAGATTGATTAAAAGCCCTCTGTTTTTTTCACTATTCCTGGCATTACCAAAATGAGCCTCTGCTATTCCCGCACCGTTTTCCAATTCGTCAGCATTTTTACTCACTTCAGTGGTTTCTTCGTTGGTAGTTTCAGCCGGCAATTCAACATCAGTACTGCCAAGACTCGCCAGTAGTTTTGAGGCGGGCAAATTGCTGT
>CBDVAP010000014.1:0-38815 GCA_965372015.1 uncultured bacterium
CCGGCGGCTGGATCAGTTTCCCCCCCGGTTCAGATTACTACCTCGCGACCAGCTGCGAATGGGGTCCATGTACGGTCGCAACTTGAATGATTGGGTTGCCGCTGATCGGATTTTCACCCAGGCCTATGCGGCCAATCCTCTGGATGGCGAGATCGTGGGTTCGCTGGTGCAGATTTATCGCGCCTCCGGCCAGGGGGAAAGGGCCATCCCGATCCTGACCGCTTGGCTGGACGCAAATCCCGACGACCAGAATGCCAGACAGCTTCTGGAGAGCCTGGAATAACGCCTTAGCCCGGGTTTCCAGCCACCGGCCACCACCGCATCAACAAATGACCACTTCCGCTCCACCGGTCGTCAGCGTGATCGTCCTGAACTATAACGGGATGCAGTTCCTGCGCACCTGCTTCGATTCGCTGGCGGGTAGCTCCTATCCCCGGCTGGAGCTGCTGATGGTGGACAACGGCTCCAGTGATGACAGCATTCGGTTTGTACGGGAGAATTACCCCTTAGTGCAGGTGCTGGAGAGTGGCGGCAACATCGGCTATAGCGCCGGTAACAATCTGGGCATTGCGGCGGCCAAGGGGAAATACGTGGTGCTGCTGAATAACGACGTAGAAGTGACGCCCGGCTGGGTGGAACCGCTGGTGGAGGAGTTTGAAAGCGACCCGTCCATCGCCGCCTGCCAGCCCAAAATCCTGCACCTGGTGGACCGCCACAGGTTCGAGTACGCCGGCGCCGCCGGGGGCTGGATGGACCTGTTTGGCTACCCTTTCCTCCGGGGCCGGGTGTTTAATACCATCGAGGAAGACCGGGGGCAATACGATGACAGCGTGGACCTGTTCTGGACCTCCGGTGCGGCCATGGCGATCCGCAAGGAGGCCCTGGAGCACACCGGATACCTGGACGTCGACTTCGTGCATCACATGGAGGAGATCGACCTGTGTTGGCGAATGCACCTGAGGGGCTACCGCCTACGGGTGCGGCCCGATGCGGTGATCTATCACTACGCCGGCGGCACCATCAAACCGGACAGCTATGCCAAAATTTATTGGAACCATCGTAACAGCTTGTTGATGCTGCTGAAAAATTTGAGCCTGGCGCGGCTTACCTGGGTGCTGCCGGTGCGGTTGGCCCTGGACGCTGTTTTGTTGCTAAAAGCGCTGGTTACCCTGGATCTGAAACGCCTGGTGGCGGTGTTGGCCGGATACTTCTGGCTGGCGGTCCATCCCCGCCTGATCTGGCGCAAACGGCGGGTGGTTCAGGCCGGGCGGCAAGTCAGCGACCGGGAACTAGACCCCTATTTCTACCACGGCAGCCTGGTGCTGGCCTATTACCTGTTGGGCCGCAAAACTTTCAGGGAAATCCAGGGGCAACCGGATTAAATTTCCGGGGCCAATTCCGACCCTTACGCCGATGAACTCAGCTAATTATCCCCAACAGCCAAACATTTTGCTAACCGGAGGCAGTGGGCTGCTGGGTACCAATCTGCTCCGGCTGGCTCCCTGGATAGCGGCGCCCTCCCACCAGGAATTCGACGTGACCAAACCCGAGACCATGGAAGCCTGGTTCCAGGCGCACCCGGCCGTGACGGTGATCCATGCCGCCTCCCTGACCTCTCCGCCCGTGGTCGATGAGTATCCCCTGGAAGCCCTGGCGGCCAACATTATCGGTACCGGCCACCTGATTCGCCTGTGCCATGGTATGGAAGCTCGAATGGTTTATATTTCCACCGATTACGTATTCAGAGGTGACCGCGGACAGTATCGGGAAGATGACGAGCTGCTGCCCCAGAACCTGTATGCCTGGTCGAAGTTGGGGGGCGAATGTGCCGTGCGGCTCTATGAAAATTCACTGATCATCCGCACCTCCTTCTGCGAACCGGTTTTCCCCCACCCCAAAGCGTTCATCGATCAATATACCTCCCGCGATTCGATCACGGTCATTGCCCCTATGATCCTGGCCCTGGCCCTGGACCGGGACCTCACCGGTATCGTGCATGTGGGCACCGAGCGCAAGACCGTCAAGGAGCTGGCGCTGAAACTGGGGAAGAGCGCAGTGGGTGATATCAAACGGGACGAAGTTGACTTCCAAGTGCCCCGGGATACATCGCTGGATATTACCAGACTTAAATCCATACAGGAATCGAGAAAATAATGAAAATTTTTGTTGTCGGCGGGGCCGGATATATCGGCTCGCGTCTGGTACCCAATCTAATCGACCACGGCTACAAGGTCACGGTGGCCGACCTGCTGTGGTTTGGCAATCACTTGCCGCCGGATACAGAGCTGCTAAAGAAGGATGTATTCGATCTGACCGTGGCGGAGCTGACCGGTTATGACCGGGTGATTTTCTTAGCCGGGCTCTCCAACGATCCCATGGCCGAGTTCTCCCCGGCCATGAACTTCATCTCCAACGCCGCGGCCCCCTCCTATCTGGCGTTCATTGCCAAACAGGCCGGTGTGCGACGGTTTATCTATGCCGACTCCTGCTCGATCTACGGCTATACCGTCAATGAGCTCTATGATGAGGAATCTCCCACCACCTGCGCGTATCCTTATGGCATCTCCAAGCTCCAGGGGGAATTCGGTGTGCTGCAGCTGGTGGACGACAGTTTCTCGGTTATCTGCCTGCGCCAGGGGACCTTGTCGGGCTACAGCCCCCGGATGCGGTTCGACCTGATCGTCAATACCATGTACAAGACTGCCATGCAGGAAAAGAAAATCACCATCAACAACCCGGCTATCTGGCGGCCAATACTGGGTATGCGGGACGCCGTCGATGCCTACCTGCGGGCCATCCAGGCCGACGATTCCATTGCCGGGGTGTTCAATTTGGCCTCGAGCAACTTTACTGTGGGGCAAGTGGGCGACCTGGTGTGGGCTCATGTGGCGCAAGAGCACGGTATAAAGGTGCAGCTGGACATCCGCAACATTCAGGATTACCGTAACTATAAGGTCTCCCACCAAAAGGCCAAGGATGTCCTGGGGGTCACCTTCAACGACTCGATTGATTCCATCCTGGAGAGCCTGGACGCCCATTTTGGTCCCGATTTCGATTACGACCAGGATGAATTCTATAATATCCGGGTCTTCCATAAAATATTTCCCAAAATCGGCAACGGTCGGTAGGAAAGTCAGCGGCGGCGATGCAGATCAAATCCACACCCCTTCGTGACGTTCAGGTAATCACGCCTAAGATATTCGAGGACCAGCGCGGCTTTTTCATCGAGAGTTGGCGCCAGGACACTTTTCGGGAGGAGTTGGACCTGGACCTGGATTTTGTCCAGGATAATCATTCGCGTTCAGGGCAGAACGTGGTGCGCGGCCTGCACTTTCAATGGGAACCGGCCATGGGCAAACTGATGCGTGTGACCCGCGGCCGGGCCTTTCTGGTGGCGGTGGATATCCGCCCAGCTTCCCCCTCCCTAGGCCGATGGTTTGGCCTGGAGGTCAGCGAGGAAAATAAACTGTTGGTCTGGGCGCCGGCCGGTTTCGCCCGGGGATTTTGCGCCCTATCAACAATCACCGATATCCAGTACAAGGGCACCGGCGTCTACAATCCCCAGGGCGAGTCAGGTATCCTGTGGAACGATCCGGCTATCGGTATTAAGTGGCCGGTGACCGACCCCATCCTCTCAGATAAGGATCGACAGGCCCAAACCCTGGCCCAATGGCTGGAGCGTCCCGAAGCCTCGAATTTCCCTTATTGACCCCCCCTGGTTGGACTGTAAGTAGCTGGGAAATTTTTTCTCCAGCGGCCAACATCTGTTTGACCCCATTTTTCACGAGGCTAACTTTCAGGGTCGTAAAACCAAGCATGTAAGGGTTATACGCGATCCAATTACCCTCACCGACTAACCAACTATACCCTATTTTAATACGAGAGACTTAAGATGACTCCTATCAATCCATTCACTATTGCCCAGCAACAGTTCGATGATGCCGCCGAGCTGCTGGGATTGGAACCGGCTATGCGCCAGTTGCTCCGTTGGCCGCAGCGCGAGTTCAAGTTCACCCTGCCGGTCAAAATGGATGACGGCCAGGTGCGGGTGTTTCATGCTTACCGCGTGCAATACAATTCCTCCCGGGGGCCCACCAAGGGTGGTCTGCGTTGGCATCCTGATGAGACCCTGGATACGGTTCGGGCGCTGGCCGCCTGGATGACCTGGAAGACCGCCGTGGTAAATATCCCTCTGGGCGGCGCTAAGGGCGGCGTTACCTGCAATCCCAAGGAGCTTTCGGACACTGAAAAAGAACGCTTGGCCCGAGCCTATATAGGCGCAACAGCCCACATTCTGGGAGTCACCAATGATGTCCCTGCTCCCGATGTGTACACCACGCCACAGATCATGGCCTGGATGATGGACGAGTATGAGAAGATCGTGCGGGAGAGCCATCCCGGCGTGATCACCGGTAAGCCGATCCCTTTGGGCGGTTCTCAGGGCCGTGGTGACGCCACCGCCCGCGGCGGAATATATACCGTCCGGGAAGCTTCCAAGCTACTGGGGATCAAGGTCCAGGGCGGCGCCATGGCAGTGAACGGTTTCGGCAACGCCGGGCAGTTCGGCGCTCTATTGGGCGAGGAGCTGCTGGGACTGAAATTGGTGGCCGCGTCCGATTCCAACGGCGGGGTTTACAACCCAAAGGGCTTTTCCGCCCGGGAAGCAGTGGACTACAAGCTGAAAAACGGCACTCTCCAGGGCTTTCCCGATTCCGAGGCACTTTCCAACGAGGAGCTGCTGGAGCTGGACGTCACGGTGCTGTTCCCCAGTGCCTTAGAGGGGGTGATCACGGCGGAGAACGCCGACAACATCAAGGCTAAGATCGTATGTGAGCTGGCCAACGGGCCCACTACACCGGAAGCGGACTTGATCATGTGGAAGAATGGAGTATTTGTGCTGCCTGATTTCCTGGCCAACGCCGGCGGGGTGACCGTATCGTATTTCGAGCAGGTACAGAACAGCTACAACTTCTACTGGGAGCTGAGCGATGTACACCGTCGCCTGGACGCCGCCATGACCAGGGCGTTTCACACTGTCTATGAGCAGTACACCAGCCGCAAGGATATCCACATGCGGCAGGCGGCCTATATGATCTCTATCCTGCGGGTGGCCGAGGCCTGCCGTCTGCGCGGCTGGGTCTAGAGTTTCCCGCTACCGGGAAGGGTCAAGTTATGATGGGAACCTCGGAATAAGGCCGTGACCCTATCCTGTGGCTGGTTCTGTATTTAACTTAAGCCCGAAGCGGTACCATTGAGGGCTCCGCCAGTGACCACCGAGACCAAACCGGCTAATAGCAAGTCCCAGGCCCGCTACAAGGAGATCAAGGCCAAGATCAAGGCCTATCCCCACCTGGAGGAGAAGATCTACCTCCACCTGCTGCTCACCCTGCACGAAAAACAGCATGTCTCTATTGACGACATCTACGCCCAGGCCCGGGAAGAGGCGTCCACCTTCCGCTACGACCAGGACCCGGGCAGTCCCAACGTGGGCCCGGAGCACTGGTCCTCCAACGAGCGCCGTTTGATCCGCCGGTTGACCCTGAAACGGGCCTGCGACTATCTCAGCGACAATGAGATCGACGAGCTGATCTTCTCGGTGGTGAAGCGGGATTACATTTACGCCCTGGAGAACATCGCCAACCTCACCGATGTGTCTTTCGGTGTCCTGGCCGACAAGGTGCGGGAGTTCAGTAATATCCCTTTCATCAAGCCGTTGCCCAAGGAAGAGGTCATGGGGCTGCGGGTATCTCTGCTGCGCCATTTCATCAGCGATCAGCTGGAGTACATCCGCATCGCCAAGCACTACCTCACAGTGCGAGATATGGCTCCCTTGGTGGATCATACTCTGGGCTCAGCCGCCGGCCACGGCCGGGTCGGGGGGAAAGCAGCCGGGATGCTGCTGGGGCATAAGATCCTGCAGACCAAACTGAGCGCAAAGTACCGGGACAGCATCAAGATTCCCGAATCCTATTACCTGCGAACCGATGTCTTTGAGGATTTCCTTTCAATCAACGGCTTGACCAAATACCAGAACCAGAAGTATAAAACGCCCGATGAAATCCGCAACGAGTATCCCGCCATCCAGGAGGTGTTCCGCAACGGGCAATTCCCCGATTACGTGGTAAAACAGTGTCGGGCCATGTTAAAGAGCGTGGGCAAGCACCCGCTGGTGGTGCGCTCCAGCAGCCTGTTGGAAGACAATTTCAAGGCCGCTTTCTCGGGCAAGTATCGGAGTGTGTTTCTGGGGAACCAGGGAAACCTGGATCGGCGGCTGTCCCACCTGCTGACGGCCATCGGTGAGGTGTTCGCCAGCGGCCTGGCCCCGGACCCGTTGCTCTACCGTATCGAGCGCGACCTGCTGGACTACGATGAAAAGGTGGGAATTCTGATCCAGAAAGTAGTGGGTTTCAAATATCGGCATTACTTCCTGCCCAGTTTCGCCGGGGTGGCCCTGTCACGGAACGACTATACTTGGAACCCGCGTCTCAAGGCCGAGGATGGCCTGGTGCGGCTGGTAACGGGATTGGGAACCCGGGCCGTGGACCGGGTGGGAGATGACTATCCCCGGCTGGTGGGCCTGTCCGCGCCCACCTTGCGTCCCGAGGCCACGGCGGAGGCGCAGAAAAAATACTCCCAGACCATGGTGGATGTGATCGATCTGCAGGCCAACAGCTTCGAGGTAATTCCCATCGACGAGCTGCTGGGGGACGAACCGCTGCCCGGTTTTGAGAATATCTTTTCCCTGGATGAGGGCGATTACCTGCAAACCGCTTTTAACCGCGTCTCACCAAACCGGTACCACGACGGCGTGGTGACCTTCGACAAGCTGCTAAAGGACAGCCCCTTCCCGGCCATGTTAAGGGAGATATTGAAGACCATCGAAGAGGCCTACCAATGCCCCGTCGATATCGAATTCTCACACGACAATGAACATTTCTACCTGTTGCAGACCAGGCCCATGGCTCAGTGGGCGGTTGAGGAACGGGTGGATATTCCCTCCGACATCGCCCCGCAGGACCAGCTCTTTCACACTCAGCAGTACGTGCACAGCGGCCGGGTGGACCACATCGATTATGTCATATTCTGTGATCCCCGGGCATACCGCCGGATGCCCGACGACCACGCTCGGTATCAGCTAGCCCGCATCATAGGAAAGCTCAACCAGCAGCTGGCCGATAAGCGCTTTATCCTGATGGGGCCGGGACGCTGGGGCAGCAACAATATCAACTTGGGAATCCCGGTCCAGTACAGCGAGATCAGCAACACCAAGGCGTTGCTCGAAATAGCCTACCGCGAGGGCAATTACACACCGGAAGTCTCCTTCGGCACCCATTTTTTCCTGGACCTGGTGGAAGCGGGTATTCACTATCTGCCGCTGTTTCCCGATGAGAGCGGCACCTTTTTCAACCAAGAGCTGTTCGACGCGGCACCCAACACGCTGGGGACCGTTCTGCCCGCCGCCGCCGACTATGCACCCTATGTGAGTGTACTCGAAGTGGCTATGTTAAAGGAGGGCCGGCCCCTGCACCTGCGAATGAGTGGGGATAAAAAGCTGGCGGTGGCCTACTTTGGCGCAGCCTCCTGACCAGGCGCCGGGCCGGTAGGTGAGCGTCAATCCAGCGCTGGCAGACCGGAAGCCTTCCGATCCTCCACCTGCACCCGGGTCAGATTGGCCTCCATTACCTTGATAAAAAGCGGCATGGCCTGGTCGGCGGAGGTAATGCCCCGGCGGTAGAACCGCATCACGCGCAGATAAGGGACATCGTCGATATTGATAACGGTGGTGGTCAGGGCCAGGCCCCGGCCCGTATCCCGGTAGCTCAGCGCCGGCAGGTTTTCATCGTACAATATAAATAGATCCTTGGTCAAGGGATCGAAATGTGAGGCCCGGCCGGCGGTGTTGGCGGGGATTATGAACTGGTGTTCGGTGACCACGATACCGGGGGGCATCTCCTCATCGAAGATCTCCACAGTGACTTCCATGGTATCGGACTGGAATACGATCGCTATCGGCCCCGAGAAAAATTGTATCCGTTCCAGGTCTCCCGGGGACAGGCCCTGCACGTCGGTCACCCCGATGCTGACCAGCTCCTGGGCGCAACCGGCCAACAGGAAGACCGCCAGCAGGCACGCCAGAGTCGTGTTTCGTGCCTGTATCCGGTGATGATGTCCGCCGGTGTGTTGCTGGATTCGAGTAATATTGTGCACGGGCGGTTCCTTTCCATTTACAGTGGGGGGGGGCTTGACGCTGCTAAAGAGTACGGCCCTGGAAAGGGAAAGTCAAGCGGCCTGTGGCACACCTGAGACCGGTAACGGAGCAGTAGCATTATTGACCAGCCGTACAATAAATCGTTGTTTTATTGACTGGGCGGTCAGTAAATTACTGCCAGTAACAATGCTATGAATGCCCGCCCAAAAATGAGTACCCACGAGAAAGCCCAGGAAAACCGCCGGCGAATCCTGGAGTCGGCCGAAAAGGTCTTTGCTCGCAAGGGCTTCGACGGTGCCAATATGCGGGAAATCGCGGCCGCCGCTGGCGTGAACAAATTCATGTTGTATTACCATTTCGAGGACAAGCAGACCCTTTTCGACCGGGTGCTGGATGCCATTTCCAAGCCGGTCTTCCTTAAATTGACCGATACCATCGATCGCGCGGCTTCGTTGGAGGAGGCCATAAGTGATGTTTACGATCTATATGCTCAGCTCTTCGCGAAGAATGGGGGGCGTCTGCGTTCCTTTATGGCTCGCGAGATTGCCGCCGGGGCTCCCCGGGCCAGCGAGCTATTCAAATTAAGGGCGCCTGCCATATTCGATCATTGGGCGCCAAAGATCGAGCAGGACCTGGGTTGTGGGCCGCTCCCTGAGCGGCAGCTGGCCCTGACTGTGATGAATATCATGCTCAGTATTGTATCCCGTTTCTTGATGCAACCGCTGTTTACGGAAGTAATGGCAGCGCAACAGCTGTTCCCGGCCGATCGCCATGCTAAGGAACAGGTGGTGCAGTTCATTTTGGGTGGCGTCCGGGCCTCCACCGGCGAAACCGTCACGGACCTGAAATCCTAACTGGAAAGCGAGGCTATGAAGAAAAAACTGATCAACTGGACCGTCGAGCAACCTTACCAGTCAATAGCTTTGGCTGTGTTGTTAAGCCTGGTTTTAGCCTCAGGCATCAGATTTATTCATGTGGAAGACGATCTGATGAAGATGCTGCCGCAGGATATTCCCTCGAGGATCATCTGGGACGAGATCGAGGACCAGTTCGGCTCCACCGAGCCGGTCTTTATCAGCGTCGGTAAACCCGGTGAATCAATTTTTACGCCACAGGCCATGGCTCGGATATGGGACTTGAGCACCGCCATGGAGGTATTACCGGAGGTCGACGAGGTACGCTCCATTGCAACCATGGATAAGATTTTCAGCGCCGACGGCAACATGAAAGTGGGCCAGCTGATGCCATACCGCGATTTGTCTGCGGAGGAAATAGTTGAACTTAAAAAGTATCTGAGAGACAACCCTGATATCAGCCGCATGATGGTCTCCCGGAATGAGGACTTCGCCAACCTGATGATACTGCCTGCCACCGGGGCGTCGGATGAGGAGCTGGCCAAGGCCATCAACACGGTGCAGATCGATCAGGGCGACGACTATGAATACCACCTTGCCGGCCTGCCATATATCCGCGGGATCATAGGAAAGACGGTGCGCGCGGACGTAGTCAGTCTCATGCGCATCGGCGTAGTGCTGCTGGCTTTCATATTGTTCCTGAGTTTGCGCAGTATCGCCGGTCTGATCATGACCCTGGCGGTAATTGTGCTCTCTACTTTGTCGATGGTCGGTTTTTTTGGCTGGATGTTCTTCCTGACTAACAGCGACAAGTTCAATTTTTCGCTACTGAATTCCAATATGCCGATAATCCTGCTCACCATTGCCACGGCCGATGGCGTGCATATCGTTACCCGGTTTTTCCGGGAGATGCGGCAGCGCCGGAATATCAAGGCCTCCGTGACGGCCACCATGGATGTGCTGATGCTGCCGGTATTTCTCACCTCCGTGACAACCATGGCCGGTTTCCTCTCACTGGTAACCTCCCCCCTGGGCCCCATGCTGGGCTACGGTCTGACGGTAACCTTCGGCATCGCCTGGGCCTGGTTCCTTTCCGTTACCTTCCTGCCCAGTGTCATGAGCCTGATACGGTGGAACCTGGCCGGCCGGGCATTGAGCAGCGCCGGCCTTTTCGAGCAGGCCATCCACCGTATGGGCCAGATTGTGTTGCGTCGGCCACGCCTCATTTTGGGAGCCGGGCTGGCCGTACTGCTGGTTTCTGTTATGGGCATCGGTATGGTTAAGGTGGAAGTGAACATCATCAAGTTCTTCCAGCCCGGGTCACCCATCAGGGCCAGCATGGATTTTCTGGACCGGGAAATGTACGGTTCTTCCAACCTCGTTTTCCGGGTCAGCGGCGATATAAAGGAGCCTGAAATCCTCACCGGCATGGAAAACATCCAGGAGCTGCTGGAGCAGGAAGACGCCATCGGGAATACCATCTCCATCGCCAATATAGTCGCCAAGTTGCACCGGGTGGTGATGGATGACAATCCGGAGTACGAGGTTATTCCCGAGTCACGCGCCAAGGTTGCTAACCTGTTGACCTTGTATAGCATATCCGGCGATCCCGACGATTTCAGCTCGCTGGTGGACTACGATTACGAAACCGCGCTGATCAACGCCAGCATGAAAACCATCTCCACCGTTGAAATGGTGGCCTTGGTTGAACGTCTGGAAGAGGGCCTGGGAGAGGACCGCCCGGACCGGATGGAAACAGAATTGGCCGGCTTCCCGGTCTTCCTGAGGGACTTCACCACTTTGCTGATCGATAGTTCCTTGCGTTCGCTGGCCCTGGCGCTGGTATTCGTAATCATCATATCGTGGATCTTTTTCAAGTCTCTTAAGTATGGACTGCTGGCCGTAATTCCCCTGGCAGCGGCGATCATGCTCAATTTCGGATTGATGGGCTGGCTGGGCATCGAGCTCAGCCACGTGACCGCCCTGCTCACTTCCATTATCATCGGGGTAGGGGTCGACTTTGCCGTGCACTTCATCGCCCAGTACCGTCATTTCCAGGGCCACATGGATATGGATCAGGTGACCCAGGCGGCCATCGATGACGTGGGTTATCCTATCCTGCTGAACGTGGCTGCGGTCACCGTGGGGTTCTCCGCCCTGCTGTGGTCCTCCTTCGTTCCCATGAATTACATGGGCAGCCTGGTGATCATCTCCATGATCTCCGCGGCGGTGGGCACGCTTACAATCCTGGCTACCATCATGCACCTGCTACGGCGCCGTCTGGCATACACAGATAATTAAGGGAAAAGGGCTTATTATGATGCGAACGATCTCACTATTTTTACCACTGATGCTCCTGGGCCAGACGGGCATGGATATTGCCCGCAAGATGGATGAGCGCGCCGAACCCGACGATATGGTCAACGATATGACCATGATATTGACCAACAAGAAGGGCCAGACCCGCACCCTGAAAGTCCACTCGGTGATGCAGGGCCGCGAGAAGCAAATCATCTGGTTCCTGGAACCGGCCGATGACCGAGGCGTGGCCTTCCTCAAGATCGAACATGAGGACCGCGCCGACGAGCTGCGCATGTGGCTGCCCGGTTTCGGTAAGATGCGCCGGATCTCCTCCAGTAAAAAGAGTGAGAATTTCATGGGCTCCGACGTCACCTACGAGGATATGACTTCCCGCGACCTGGATGATTACACCTTCGAACTGTTGCGGGAAGAGGAGTTGGCCGGTGATTCCGTGTGGGTCCTGCAGAGCAACCCAAAGCCGGAGCTGCGGTCGGCCTATAGCCGGATAGTGTCGTGGGTCCGCCAGGCCGACGCCTTGCCGGTCAAGGAGGAGTACTACAATCAGGCGGATGATCTGGAGAAGACCCGGGTGGTCGAAACTGAGCAACTCCAGGGCTACACAGTCATCACTCGCATGTTCGTGGAAAACGTGCTCAAAAGCCACACCACTGAATTGCTGTTCGATAATATCAAGGTAGACACTGGAGTAAAGGACAATCTGTTCCACGAGCGTAACCTGCGACGGCTGCCGTGAAGAAAGTGGCAGTAGCAGTGGCAGTGCGAGGGGCGAAGATTGCCATGAAGTGGTTGGCCGTAAGTCTGGCGATAGGATTGGGTACCGCGGGGCCCCTGTTTGCCCAGCTGCAGCTCCACGGTGAGGTAAATCCATTGGTGAGGATCACCCGGGAACAGCGCGTCCTGGACCTGCCCCACCGGTTCGTTACCATCGAGGGCCGACGGCAGGGGTCATCGGTGGGTATGTTTTTTGCCACCGCTCTGGAATACCGCCCCGGCCGCGACAGCCTGACCCTGGACCTGCGCGAAGCCTACGCCGAGGTGTACACTGGCCTGGGCGACTGGCGCTTCGGCAAGCAGATCATCACCTGGGGGGCCGCCGATGGCAACAACCCCACCGATAACATCTCGCCCTACGATTTTTATTACCTGTTCCTGCCCGGCACCAGCCGCAAAATGGGCACCCTGGCGGCCACTGCCAACCTGTACCTGGGCAGTTTAAACCTGATGGCTGTGCTCGCACCCGTTTTCCGGCCCAACCGGGTGCCGTTGAACGAGCCTGATTTCCCAATCTTTGGCGCCTCCGGCAGTCCCTTCGGAGACATGCTCGTCGGGGAGGTCCCCGTGGAGCGGGAGCTGAAGAACAGTGAGGTTGGCCTGAGGTTGGGGTTGCCGTTGAACCGAATTGATCTGTCGCTGAGCTATTTTTCAGGGCACGACCGTATGTATACACCTATACCCTGGATGCATTTTGATCCTATCTCGTGTATCATGGACCCCAATCCCATGCACCCCGACTCCATCACGTTGCAATATTTCTCCACCCAGGTCTTGGGTGGCGATCTGGTTACTTTCATTGGGGACCTAACAATCCGTAGCGAAGCAGCCTACTTCATGACCGAGGATGATGAAGGAACATCACCGATTATCCGCAATCCCTATGTGCAGTATGTGCTGCAGTTGGACTACAACGGTGACCTGGCCACCTATATGGCGCAATACCTGGGCACCTACATCACTATGATTGACGATGAACAGGTCTTCAGCCTCACCGCTGGCGGACTTATTTCGGAAGCAGAAAACGAGCAAGACCAGATCCCCCCCAAACTGGGCATGCCCTTCGCCGCCATCGCCCAGAACGCGGTAATGGCCAGCGTCTCGTTGGAATTCGCCGACGGGCGTTACTCCCTAAGGGGACAGACCCTCTACGACCTGGACCACGGCGGTTATATGGTGGGGGGGCAGGTCACTCTCAGCCTGGAGGAGGCCTTCGACATTGAAGTAGGGCTGACCGTGCTGGGCGGTGACGAGGACAGCCGCCTATATGCCATCCGCGATTTCAGCCACCTGAGCCTGGCGCTGAAGTACAGCTTTTAGCCTCTGCTTCCCACGCACTAAAATGAAAACCCCTCCAGCCGTAGCCGGAGGGGTTCTTTTATACTGATAGATTGTTCTGACTGGCAGAACAGATTTTAATGCCTGTTTATCGTGTAGCTATGCGTCCGTTTCCGATCAGCGGAGCGGCCCCGGCCGGCAGGCTGCCGGTCAGGTGCTTGAAGCTCTGCTGCAACAGCTGTACAGCATAATCCGGGTTATGGAACCCGTGACTACCGTCGTCGTGGATGAAGACCCAGTTGTAGCCGGCAGCGCGCCAGGGCACGGGTGCAATCAAAGTATCTCCCGGTGCTCGGGCATGCTTCACGATTCCAATAACCTCCAGCAGTGAGTCAGCATCCCAGTCAGTGGTGGTAATGCCATTAGCCGTAAAGCTATCGATGAGGGCGGTCTCGAGAATGGTCATCAGGCCATGCACCTCGAGCTCCATGCCCTCTACGGTGCCATCGCCGTCATAGTCGTCGAAGGCCAGGATGTCTTCGAAGGCCTCAATCTCGCCATGGCACTGGACACAGGCCTCCACTCGCGGGTTGAACTGATGGCCGGTGTAGGCACTGTCGGTAAAGACCGTATTGTACTCGAATTTATGCATGTGGCAAGTGATGCAGGTTTCTTCCAGGCCGGCGTGGTTGGGCTGAGCCCAGGTGAAGCCGGGCGCCACGGCCTCATATCCACTGTTACCAGTGAGCATGTCAGCCTGGTTGCTGTGATGAGGCCCAAAGTGGTCATCCCCGTCAGGAACGTGCTCCTCGCCACTGTGGCGGGCGTGGTGGCATTGCATGCAGAGCTTGCCCGGGCCACCTTCCGTAATCAACGGCGATAATGTGTTGGCTGTTATCAGCTGCACATCATCCACCGTCCGCAACTGGTGCATATTAGTTGCATCGTGTGGATCGTGGCAGGTGGCACAGATGAGCATTTGGTTATCCGGGGCGGTCCGGCCGCTAACACCGCCGGTCCGATCAATAGCACCACCGTCATAGTAGGTGCTCAGGTCACTTGAGAGCCGGTAACCAGCGGCCACTCCTTCGTGGCAACCCTGGCAGCTGCTGCTTCCCTTAGCATAGCCACTAGTCAGGTTTGCGTGACCTGATACGGACCACTCATCGTAGTTGGGATTATGAGTGCCTGAGTGACAATCGCCGCAGACGGCCGCGTCGTAGGAGATCGAGATATCCGCCGCTGCTAGACTGGTCTGGTGAGCAGAGCCGCGTCCATGGCAGTTCTCGCACTGGACATCCTCATAAGTAGCGATGGGGGCATCGTCGTAACCTGCGTCACCGTCGATAGCGTCATCCAGACCGTTGACGCCCACAGTATGACAGGGCGCACAATAGGACGGCGCTGAGGGATCAAATGCTGAAGCGTGTCCGGTGCCTTGCCAAGGGGTGTAGGTATACTTGTAATTGCCCTCTGTGTCATGGCACTGGCTACAGGTCGCAGCGCCAATGTACCACTCGCTGGCTGTGGGGGCGTACATGCCTACACCCACCGGGCCGGAGCCAATACCGATATAGGTGCCGTCGGTCACATGGACGGTGACGGTAACTATACTCTCCTCATCCGGCGCTGTTAGGGTGATGGTATCTTCGGCGGCATCGGCGATTGATCCGGCCGTGGTGAACCAGCTGTAGGTCAAGGTTGCGCCGGCTTCCTCAGTGGTGGTTACTATGGCGGTAATCTTGACCGTACCACCCGCTTCGACATCACCGAGAACGACCACACTGTCCACTGAAACGTAGTTTATCGGTACTTCCACCTCCACTTCCTTCTCGCAGCCCATAAACAGGCCGCTGAACAGGAGGAAAGCGAAGCTAGCCGCCAGTACGGAGAAAGTATTTGGGGAACGAGTTACTTTTGACATTTTCACCTCGGTATTAATTTGGTGAGTTTGAATCTTCATGGATAAAAAGTCTTTAGCCTTAACCAAACCTTCACAAAGTTAATAAAAAAAAGTTAATAGAGACAAGTGCATCTTTTATTCTCATTTTCTACCTTGGTGGGAATTACTATCGAGAAACCGGTTAATGGAATACTTGGCGGATGTGACCGAGTTCACAAAATAGAGGCGATGCGGGACTACATCCGGCCGATGCGGATGTAGATCACCGGATGGAGGTGCAACACCTCCTGGCGGGGGATGCGGCGCTCGGGGAAGGCCGGGTTGGTGGAGCAGAGTAGTAGCTCTTCACCCTTGAAACGAACCACCTTAACCATGGCCTCACCGTCCTGGGTTACCACCACCGCCAGATCGCCGTTCTGGCAGCTGGCCTCCAGTGAGGCGATGACGATAGAGCCGGGTTTGACGATGGGGGTCATGGAATCGCCGTACACCCGCACCCCGTAAACCGCCTCGTGGCCCAGGTCGTCGGGCCGGTCCAGGTAGTCGTCTACCGCCGCCGCGGTGCCGTCTAAGTTGGGGAACAGCCCCTGACCGGCGGCCGCCAGCCCGATCACCGGTATGGGCGGCAATTTACGGCGTTTTTCGTAGGGGAAGGCTTCGGCCGGCAACCCCGGGTTCTGGGAGCGGAACTTGGCCTCGGCCATTTCGGCATAGCCAATGTTCATGATCTCACACATCTGGATCAGCCGCCCCTTGCGGGGGAAGGTGATGCCGCGCTCGTAGGCGCTCACCTGCTGGTACTGGATGCCCAGGCGCTGGGCCAAATCCTGTTGGGTCAGGCCGGCCTGCTCGCGGCCAAAGGCCAGCATATCGCCGAAGGTCATCTCTTTCCGAATAGATTCAGCCATAATTCTGGTGTGAATATAATAATACCACGTTGATTACGCATTAAAAAATAACGATCATACAATATTTATTTATTGGGTGAATTGGTTTGAGGTCAGCCCAGCGCCGCCCGGTGCGCCCGCAGCTTCTCCAGCTGCTCCCGGTGGGCGGTCTGCTTTTCCCGCTCCCGGGCCACCACCGCCTCGGGAGCCCGCTGAACAAAGTTCGGATTATCCAACTTCTGCTCAACGGCGGCCAGACGGCCCTCCGCCTCGCGAATGCGCTTGGAGAGCCGCTCACGCTCCACCTCTAGGTCGATGAGTCCCTCCAGTGGGATGAACAGCTCCATATTCTCTACCACCGCCGTGGCGCAGTGGGGCGGTTTTGCTAAATCTTCGCCCACCGTCAAAGAGGCCACTTTCCCCAGCCGTTGCAGGTGAGGCCGGCCCCGCTCCAGGACAGCGGTCTCGGCGGCTGGTCCCTTGACCAGCAGGTCGGCCCGTTTGCCCGGGTCAACTTCCATGTCCGAGCGGGCGCTACGCACAGCCGAAATCACCGTTTTCAGCAGAGGTACGTCGGTTTCCTCCCCGTCCAACGCCTCCTGAATCTCCGGCCAGGGGGCTACTATCAGGTCCGGCTCGTCCCCGGCCTTGACCCGCTGCCAGAGCTCCTCGGTTATAAAGGGCGCAAAGGGGTGCAGCAGGGCCAGGATTTGCCGTAGCGCGTGCACCGCCACCGCCAGCGCCGTCTCCTTTTCCTTGGGATTATCGCCCTGCAAACGGGTCTTGATGAATTCCAGGTACCAGTCGCAGTAGTCGCCCCACACGAAATCGTATGTGGCCCGGGCTACCTCGTTGATCCGGTAACGTTCATAGGCCTGCTCCACCGCCAGGATGGTACGGTGCAATCGCCCCAGGATCCAGCGATCAGTGGGATCCAACCGCTCCTTGGGCAATTTGCTCAGGTCAGGCGGCATTTGCTCGTCCAGGTTGAGTAGCACGAAACGGGCGGCGTTCCAAACCTTGTTCATGTAGTTGCGGCCTACTTCGATATCCCCCTCCGAAAAGAGAATGTCTTGTCCCTGGGGCGCGATCAGCATGATACCGGTACGCAGGGCATCGGCGCCGAACCGGTCGATGAGCTCCAACGGATCGGGGGAATTCCCCAGGCTTTTGCTCATCTTGCGGCCTTGCCGGTCCCGCACCATACCGGTGAAATAGACCGTATCAAAGGGGATGTCGCCTCCGAAGCGCAGGCCGGACATGATCATCCGGGCCACCCAGAAGAAAATGATGTCCGGGCCGGTCACCAGTGCCTGGGTGGGATAGAACCGTTGCAGGTCTGGGCTATCCATGTCCGGCCAACCCAGGGTGGCTAGGGGCCATAGCCAGGAGCTGAACCAGGTGTCCAGTACATCCTCGTCCTGCCGTAGTTCCACTTCGTCGCCGTAATGCCGGCGGGCACTATCCCGAGCTTCTTCCTCGGTGCGGGCCACGAAAATCTTGTCGTCGGGGCCGTACCAGGCCGGTATGCGATGGCCCCACCATAACTGTCGGGAGATGCACCAGTCGTGGATCTGCTCCAGCCAGTGATCATAAACTTTCACCCAGCGGCCGGGGTAGAAGGAAATCCGCCCGCTGTCGACCGCCTCCCGGGCCGGCCGGGCCAGCTCTTCCACTCGCAGGAACCACTGCAGGGACAGGTACGGCTCCACCATGGCGTTGGTGCGCTCGGAGTAGCCTACGTTGTGCAGATAGTTCTCCACTTTCACCAGCAGACCCTGCTCCTCCATAGCCGCCACCACCGCCTCGCGGGCCTCGAACCGCTCCATGCCCCGGAACTGCGGTGGCACGTTCTCGTTCAGGCGGGCGTCGGGATGGAAAATATTCACCACTTCCAGGTCGTGACGCTGTCCCATTTCGTAATCGTTGGGGTCGTGAGCCGGCGTAACCTTCACCACGCCGGTGCCGAACTCAGGGTCCACAAAATCGTCGGCGAAAATGGGTAGCTCCCGCCCCACCAACGGCAGTACCGCCGCCTGGCCGATCAGGCTTGAGTAGCGCTCATCCTTTGGATTGACTGCCACGCCCGTATCGCCCAGCATGGTCTCGGGGCGGGTGGTGGCCACGGTCAGGTGTCCGGAACCGTCTTTGATCGGATAGCGGAAATACCACAGGTTACCCTCGGTTTCCTTATGGATAACCTCTTCATCTGAAAGTGCCGTCTGGCCCACCGGGTCCCAGTTGATCAGCCGCTTGCCGCGATAAATCAAGCCATCTTCATAGAGGCGAACGAAAACTTCCATGAC
Organism: uncultured bacterium; assembly: GCA_965372015.1. Lineage (GTDB taxonomy): Bacteria > Fidelibacterota > Marinisomatia > SCGC-AAA003-L08 > TS1B11 > JACZSB01. Next base: position 18,531 of record CBDVAP010000014.1, read on the forward strand.
ACTGCGGTAATAGTCCTGGTCCATAGTGAAGACGGTCCGGCTCCAGTCGCAGGAGCAGCCCAGCCGTTTGAGCTGCTCGATGATCAGGCCGCCATAGTTGTTGGCCCAATCCCAGGCCGCCTCCAGGAACTTGTCCCGGCCCACGGAAAGCTTGTTTTGCCCCTGCTCCCGGAATTGCCGGACGATTTTGGCTTCGGTGGCTATGGAGGCGTGGTCGGTGCCCGGCAGCCAGAGCGTACTGTGGCCCTGCATCCGGGCCCGGCGCACCAGGATGTCCTGGATGGTATTGTTCAGCACGTGGCCGATGGTGAGGATACCGGTCACATTGGGCGGCGGAATAACTATAGTGTATGTTGGGCGGGTGCTATCATCGGAGGGACGAAAATGGCCCTGGTCTTCCCACCGGCGGTACCACCTGGACTCCACCTGCCGGGGATCGTATACCTTCCCCAGTGGGTCTCGTGACACCGCTGTCTATTTCTCCAGGATCAGGCTTAGGGCGGTGGTGAGCTTCAGGACGTTCTGGTTGGCGGACACCAGACGCTGGCAAACGATTCTGGTTAGATTAAGCATAATCTTATACCCAATCTCATGATTGCTCACCAGCAGGTTGTAAAAATCTTTTTCATCCAATAATCCCATTTTGCAATCGGTCAGAGCCGTGACAGTGGCGCTACGTGTGTCTTCCTTACCAAATACTGAGACTTCACCGAAAACCGGCCCCTCATCACCTGATAGCCGGATAATCGATTTGTCCCGGGAATCGTAACTGGACGATTTGGACATGGATAGGGTGAGCGCCTGGCTGATCTCCACTTCACCCGAAATCAGAAAATAGACCACCCCCCCCTTATCGCCCTCCTTAAAAACCACCTTGCCATTGGTGAAATGCCTCGGCTTCAGATACTCGGCTACTACCGCCCGCTCACTCTCAGAGAGACCCTGGAGCAAAGTAGTCTTGGCGATTTCACTGGCCGCGATGGAGCTCATGGGATCACTACCGCTCCTTCACCTTCCTGAATGACATGGTCGTCCGGTGGGTTCACCATCACCGCGAGGCTCTGGCCCTCGCCGATCCCCTTGCCGGCCTCACGCAATTTGCGCTCGATGAATGCGTCCAAATGGGAAGCATCGGAGGATAGGAAACTGGAGAAATCCGCCTGCTCTTCCTCGGTGAACAGGCCGATGGTGATCCAGCCGTGTGCCTGGCGGTGGTGGCTGTATAGCTCGCTGAAAGTGCGCCCAACGTACTCGGCGTCGATATCTACCCGTTTGAAATGGTGCGGGGATTGGGAATCCAGCAGCTCTTTGGCGGTCTGGGGAATCCCGGGGTACATCACGTGCGAGACGACCATGAAGGAACCGAAGTTATCCGCCAGCACCACGCTATCGGCCTGGGCCCGTTTCAAGGGGGAGATTGCCGCCTGCTCATTCACGTAGGCGATGACCTTGATGTCCGGCTTCATGTTCTTGATGGTCAGGGTGGCCAAAATAGTCTTTTCGTCGCTCTCGCCGCCCGTGGGCAGCTCGGTGGGCAGCACGATCACCGCCCGGGCTCTGTCCAGGTTGGCCTGTTTGAGGATGTTTTCCCGGGTGAACTCGCCCCGGATGTACTTGATGCGGGTATAGCCGTATTGGTTCTTCAAAGCCTGCATACGGTCCTCGGTCTCCTCATTGATCAGGACGAATTGGGAATCGTCGTCCTCAATGGCGAAGAAGGCGTTCAACAGGCTTTCGATCTTATGGTGCCAGCCGCAAATGATGATATGGTTTTTAACTTTAATTGGTAACAACCCTTGATTGGCTCTCAATCTTCGAGAAACGATTACAGAGGCGATAGTACCGGTGAGAAAGGAAGTCAGTGAGATTCCCACAAACATGATCAACACCGCCAATACCCGGCTGGAGCCGCCGGCGGGGGTGTAATCTCCATAGCCCACAGTGGTCATGGTGACAATCGCCCACCACAAAGCCTCCGGTATACTTTGAATTTGGGCCTCTCCGACCCGGCTTTCCAGTAATAACACGCCCAGGCCGCCCACCAGGGCTGCCATCAGAATGTAGGCAAATATCCGCAACAGAGGGTTGCGATACAGCCTGAGGAGAAGGGAATGGGCTGTGACCATTTAATAATCTCGTAAAAGACAACCGCTAGCGCATCTGGACGACGCGGTTATTGTACAGTCAAGTGAGCAATAAATCAACAGGTTTCAGATGCCAACTGGATCCCAACACAGGGAAGCGTTCATTCCTTGATACGGTAGCCACGAGAAAATAGGACCGCACCCGCCACAGTAAAGATCACCGCTGCCCCAACCGACACCAGGAAAGACCCGGCCGGCGAGGTATCCGCCACATCCAACACCGCATAACGCAACCCGTTGATCATGTAGTACAGTGGGTTGAACAAGGAAACAGTGCGCCACAGGGGCGGCAGCATATCGATACTATAGAATATACCGCCCAAAAACACCAATGGTGTGAGGAAAAAATTCACCAGTAACTGGATGTTGTCGAAAGTCTTGGCGAAGATGCCGACCAACAGCCCTACCGCACCGAAGGCCCAACTCACCACCAGCAGCTCCACCACTATCAGGAGCGGGTGACTCAAGGTGATATCGGTGAGCAGCAGGCCCACCAGCAGCACCAGGACGCCGTTGATAAACCCGCGCACCGCAGCACCGGTGATATACCCCAGGGAGATTTCCAACCCACTCAACGGTGTGATCAGGATATCATCCAGAAATTGCATGATCTTGGCCTGGAACAGGCTGGAGGCGCTGTTGGAGTAGGCGTTGGTAATCACGTTCATCATCGCCAGCCCCGGGATGATGAAATCCATGTAGGAGTGGCCCTTGATATCGCCGATGCGGGACCCCAGGGACTTGCCGAACACCACGATGTATAATACCGTGGTGAGCAGTCCGGGCACCAGGGTCTGGTTGTAAAGCGACAGGAACCGTTTCAATTCCCGGGTCGTGAAGGTGTAAAAACCGGTGCTAATCATCGATCCGGCGCCCCGTCAGTTCAATGAAGACGTCCTCCAGGGAAGCGTGATCGATGGTCACGTCGTGTACTACCACCCCGGCCGCGGCGATCCGGGTCACGATTTCCGCCAGCCGGGTTTCCGGCCGGACCACCTTGATCTGCAGGCGGTCGTCCCCGAAAGTGTAGTCATAGCCGTCCAGGCCGGCGGCCGCCTGATCGCTCCACCCTGCGACAGTGATGCTCAAGCCGTCCCGATTAATGCCCGCCATCAGTTGTTCCGGGGAACCTTCGGCGATTATCCGGCCATTGTCGATAATTGCCACCCGCTCGCACAGCAACTCCGCCTCCTCAATGTAATGGGTCGTCAGGATGATCGTCCGGCCCTCCTTATTGAGACGCCGCAGATAGTCCCACAGCATGTGGCGCAGCTCCACGTCCACCCCGGCTGTGGGCTCGTCCAGGATCAGCAGCTGCGGATCGTGTACCAGCGACCGGGCGATCTGGAATCGGCGTTTCATGCCGCCGCTCAGGGCCCGGACCTTGACATCCCGTTTGGCGCTCAGACCGAATTCTTCCAGCAGGCGTCCGGCATTCTCCCGGGCGATTTTGGCGGGCACTCCGTAATATCCGGCCTGGAGGACCATCAGGTCCCAGATGCTGAAGAACCAGTCGAAGTTGAGTTCCTGGGCAGCTAACCCGATCTGCTGACGGGCCTGGCGAAACTGGCGGACTACATCATAACCCATGACCTGCACCGACCCCTCGGTGATCCGTACCAGTCCGGTGGTGATCCCGATAGTGGTGGTCTTGCCGGCGCCGTTGGGGCCCAGCAGGCCGAAAAACTCTCCCTGTCCAACCACCAGGTCGATCCCCTTGAGGGCCTCGACCCCCCCGGCGTAGCGCTTATACAAACCTTTGATCTCTACCGCCGGGGTCATGGGCCTTTCTCAAGGAGGCAAATATTCTCGATATGCGGTGTGTGGGGGAACATATCCACCGGCTGGGCCCATTTCAGCTGGTAGCCCTGCTGGATCAGCAGACGCACGTCCCGCACCTGGGTAGCCGGGTTGCAGGAAACGTATACCACCCGTCCCGGCCCCAATTGCCCGATCTCGGGAATCATCCGGGGATGCAGACCGGCTCGGGGCGGGTCCAAGACTACCACGTCCGGCGAGAGCACCTGCTGCTTTAGCCGTTTAGCGTGGATCGAGAAATACTTGGTGTTTAAGTCCGCCGCGAAAAAGCGGGTGTTGAAAACGTCATTGGCCAGCGCATTACGGGAGGCGTCGTCCACCGCCGACTGGTTCATCTCGAACCCGGATACTTCCTTGGCCTGCTCCGCCAGCACAATGCCGATGGTCCCGGTGCCGCAGTACAGGTCGTACACCACTTCCCCACCGGTGAGGCCGCAGGCGGCGACGATCTGCTCATAGAGTGCTTCCGCCTGGGCGCTATTGGTCTGGAAAAATGAATTGGCGGAGATGTCGAAACTGCGGCCCAGCAGCTGCTCGGTGATGGTGGGCTTGCCATGCAGCACTACCTCCCACTCCCCAAAGGCCACCGACGCTTTACGAGTGTTGATGTTGTTCACCACGCTGGTAATTTCAGGGTAGGCCGCCACCAGGTCGTCGGCCAGCGGTTTTAAGCGCCGCGGTTCCTCCCGGCTGGTCACCAGGTTCACCATTACCTGGGGGCTGCCGGTGTGGGCCTGGGTCACCCGGATAACCAGGTGGCGCAGGAAACCAGTGTGGGCCTTGATGTCCCACGGCTCCAGTCCCAGCTCCCAGGCCCGGGCCTTGGCCAGCTTCAGGATACCGTTTGCTACGGGATGCTGCAGATGGCACTCTTCGATATCCAATACTTTATCGTAACGGCCCGGCACGTGCAACCCCAGCACCCTGTCCGGCGCGCTCTCAATGTCGGCCTTGTCTGTCACCCAGCCGCGGTTCGAGCAGGTGAATTCCATCTTGTTGCGATAATTGAAGGTATCCCGGCAGCCAATGATGGGCCGTACTTCCAGGCCGCTAAAACCCCCCAGGCGGGCGAACAGGTCGGCCACCTGGGCCTGTTTCTGGCGCAGTTGCTCAGCGTAGTTCAGGTCCTGGGTGGCACAACCGCCGCAAACGCCGAAGTGAATACAGGGAGCCTCAACCGCCTGCTGGGATTCGTTCAAAACCTCCAGCACCCGGGCCTCGCCAAAACCTTTGCGCCGCTTGGTGATCATCGCCCGCACCCGAGAGCCCGGCAAGGCCCCTTTTTCGATAAAGATAACGAATCCCTCGTGCCGGGCCACCCCCTGGCCGCCGTAGGCCAGGCTATCGACGGTGAGTTCCAGCTCTTCGCCCTTTTTGGGGAGGGAGTCGGTCTTTTCTGTTTGCGGTGGTTGGGCGGTTGTCATCAGGCGTTGAATTTATCAAGAGAAACGAGAAGAAAACGATCCTTACTATTATGGACCGCCGAGGATTAAATTGATTGTCGGTTTAGGCACTGTCGTTTTCAATAGGGAATTCTGCGCCATGATCAAACGTCTTCTCGCCCTGTCCATACTCACCATCTGTCTAACCTGCGAGGATGTGTATGTACCCGAAACCACCGGGACGTTATCCGGTTCAGTATATCCGCCCGAGTCCGGGGCGCTGGTGCGCCTGTATCAGGAGGAACCGATCGACAGCATCCAGGTCAACGATGACGGCACATTCCGCATCGAGGAAGTACCAGCCGGGAATTATTGGGTGGACATCACCGCCGACGGCTATGGCAAATGGATGAATAAAAATGTGGCGGTGGAAGCGGGTGAAGTGACCTACCTGGGGCGCATCCACCTGTGGTCCACCCCCTGGCCGATTCACTCCTTTACTCCGACGCACAGCGAAATTGTCCCTCCGGGTCGAGTCTATATCAGAATTCAAAGCCGTGAAACATTAAGAACTGCGACTATTCTTCCGGCACTCTCGCTCACGCCGGAGCCAAAGAACATGCAGATTCAGATATCGCAATTGAGCCCCGGGACACGGATATATATCACCGGCGACCTCATGGTGGGAACAACCTATAACTATACACTGGACAGCACGGTTAGGACGGTCTTCGATGAGCCTCTGGAATTTCCTCTGAGCGTCACCTTCCGGACTGAACCCTTCCGGATCACCAATGTTGTCCTGCCAGTGTTGGGCCTGTATAACTTGGACCTGGGCTTCAATGCCCCACTCGATCCGGATACCGCCAGGGCATACATTACCATCTCACCAGAGATACTCTTCGACTTTATTGGACCTGGTGGCCGCACACGCCGCGGCAAATCCATATCAAGTTCCGTGGCATATCGCATACAACCGCTGCCGGCCTGGAGGCCCGGCGTGAATACCGCAGTAACCTTATCGGGAGATTTACCTGAACTTGGCGGAGTCACGCTGGGCCATGACACCACCTTCACCTTCTGGACTGATAGTCTGGAAGTCATCCAAACCCGGCCGTTAAATGGGGAGACGTTCGTCAGAAGCAGTACCACGATAATCGTGGACTTCAATACGGCCATTGCCGATTCCACGCTGGTGGGTGCTGTTACGCTCTCACCGATGATGGGGCATACAATATCACCCAGAAAATATTCTTCTATTTATGTAACCGGTCTATATCTTAGACCGGACAGTTCCTGGACGGCGAATACGACTTATACGGTGACCATCGATACGACCCTGAAGGACTGGTACGGGGGTAGTATGGGTGAGCCGTACGAATTCAGCTTTACGACGCAGTAGAGGAGACCGCTGTGGGTGGTTGATAAAGTCGCATAGGGTTCCTATCGGGGCGGCAATTTGTGATGGGATGAGTGGTATCTAGCACGCGAAGTGTAATTTTTAAGGGTTGCTAGTGCTTTTCAATTATCGTAAGATAATAGTAACGCTGTGATGTCCCTTATCAGGACCATTGAAAATCACCCATCATCAAAAAACATTGGTATTCTCGTGGGGAAACAATTCCTGCCTGGTAGTCGTATAAACGTTCGCCTGAAGATACCATGAGCCCCGAAGTACAACACCTAGAAAATGCGCCGATAAGGGAAGCACTGATAGATATTCAGGTTAATCCAAGACCTGACTTAGAAATTAATAGCCTGAAACAGTTTCATGATTCCCTCAAGAAGGATTATCCAAAAGAGCAAATTCAAAAACAATTCCATATCAGTCTTAATCTCAGCCAAACACGAAAGACAGCGCATACTGAGGAACCAACGGGATTTCGATATGAGTCTGATGATGGCCGGCAAATTGTTCAAGCTCGTCGAGACGGATACACTTTTAGCAGGCTGGAAAAGTACGAGACGTGGACAAATCTTCGAAGCGAGGCGGTTAGACTATGGAAGATATATCAAGAAATCGCGCGGCCCGATTCAGTCAAACGAGTTGCTGTACGATATATCAACAGTTTCAAAATAGAAGCTCCTTTTGAAAAATACCTCCAGGCTCCGCCCATTAGCATACCAGGTCTTTCGGTTAACTTACAAGAATTTCTGACACGTATTGTCGTGCATAATGAGGCCTTGGATGCAAGCGCGATTATCACACAGGCTTTAAAGGAGATGGACACGGATGGCACTAATCCTCTCATCCTTGATATTGACGTTTATAAAGTAGTTGCCCTCGACCCAGCCGATAAACAAATATGGTCGATTATCGATTCATTTCATGATCTAAAAAATGACCTCTTTTTTAATAGTATTACCGAAGAAACAATGGAGACTTTCAAATGAGTGGCATTTTACCAGCGGAATATTTTCGGATTCTCCCACACTACAATACGGGAGTTAGTGCTGAATCAAAAATGCTTGCGTCAATTCATGATGATTTCAATCAGACGGTTAGCAAAACAATCTCCGGCCAACGGCTAACTGAATTAAATGAGGTCTTTCTAGAATGTTTGGATGAAGGATGGGACGGATATAATGCTCGACCTCTGTCAATCGCTTCCTATACAGATGCATTGAATTTCCTCCGGCTCATCCCTACAAATATCTACGCTCCTGATATTGTTCCCGAGCCTAGCGGCGGGATTGGATTAGAATGGATCAGCTCCGACACCGGCCGCTTTGTATTAAGTTTTGATGGCAGTGGAACTTATGCGTATGCAGGCATTTTTAAATCTGGAGCTCGTGTCCGCGGAATTGAGCCGATGAGTAATTCATTCCCAAAGGAACTGAAAGACTTCATCACCCGCCTCTATCGAAAATGAGCTATGGACTGGACAAAATTCACTCATAATGAACCCATAACCCGATTCATTTACTCTAAGAGTCACTTCAGTATTGAAAAACGAACAATAAATACTGCTGCGTTCGATCCAAAACCACACTCTGAATTATCTGTGTTTCGTACTCGGCGGCTAAGCCAACCACAAATTTGGGATTTAGCTGAAAAACATATTTCACCGTTAAGAGTACCACGCTTGAAGGCACGTGGGGATTTGTTCATATCGGATGTTTTGAACCTAAAACTTGTATTTAGTCCAGATACTGAGAGTCACAAACGGCACTCCGTCATTCTCGGCTGGCCAGATTCTAGGGATGAGATACTTGAACTTTCTGCAGAGTTGGCGACTATAGCTTCCTTGCATACGTTCAATAGCAACAGTGGACATAAGTAACGATCCGATTGGTATTGCTCCTAAGCCGTTATCAAGATCATTCTTTCACCATCTCCAAAAACTCCCCCTCACTGAGCACCGCCACGCCCAGGCTCTCAGCCTTGGCCCGTTTGCTGCCTGCGCCCGGCCCCGCCACCACGTAGTCGGTCCGGGGACTGATCGACGTGGCTGCCCGGCCACCCCGCGATTCCACCAGTTCCCGGGCCTCGCGGCGGGTGATCTGCTCAAGTGTGCCGGTGAACACAAAGGTCTTCCCAATGAGGTCACCACCGTTTGCGGGAGCCTTCACCGCCTCCAGTTGCACGCCCAGTGCCAGCAGGTCCCGGATCACCGCCCGGTTCGAATCGTCTGATGCAAAGCGTACCAGCCCCTCGGCTACTATGGCCCCCACCTCGTGGATGGCCTCCAGCTCCTCGGCATCGGCGGCCAGCAGCTGCTCCAGGTCACCCAGGTAGGCCCGCTCCAGCACCCGCGACAGGTGCTCCCCCACATTGCGAATGCCCAGGGCGTAAATAAACCGGGCCAATGTCGTCAGCCGGGAGGCGTCGATGGCAGCCAGAAGCTTGGTGGCCACCTTGTCCCCCAGGGGCACCATCTTCTTGGATTGGCCGGCCTCGGTCTCAGTCCGCCCCACCGTGCGCTCGATCTCCAGGGCTGCCAGGTCGTCGAAGGTCAGGCGGTACAGGTCCGCCACGGTCTTGATTTTTTCGCTCGCGATCAGGCGCTCCACAATCTTCTCACCCAGGCCGTCGATGTTCATGGCCCCCTTGGAGATGAAGTGTTCGAAGCGCCCTCGCACCTGGGCCGGGCAGGCCAGGTTCAGGCAGCGGGCCACCACCTCGTCCGGTGGGCGGTAGACTTCATGGCCGCAAACGGGACAGGTACCCGGCAGGATGTACGGTTTGGCGTGTGGAGGGCGCTTTTCGGTGATCACCTTCACCACCTCGGGTATCACATCCCCGGCCCGCTGCACCAATACTGTGTCTCCCACCCGCACATCCTTGCGCTCGATCTCATCCTGGTTGTGTAGCGTGGCCCGGCTGACGGTCACCCCGCCAACGTTCACCGGCCGCAGGTGGGCCACTGGTGTCAGCGCCCCGGTGCGGCCCACACCGGCCTGGATATCCTCCACAATCGTTGTGGCTTGCTGGGCCTGAAACTTCCCGGCGATGGCCCAGCGCGGTGAACGGCTGCGTTGACCCAGGCGGGTTTGGAGCGCCATGTCGTTCACTTTGATCACCAATCCGTCGATGTCGTATGGCAGCTGGTCCCGGCGCGTCTCCAGGCTTTGGTAGAATTGTATTGCCTCGTCAATTCCGTGGCACAGCCGATACTCGGGATTCACCGGCAGGCCCCACTGGGGTAGTATCTTTAGAAATTGCTGCTGGGTGATGAAGGTGGGGCCTTCTACCAGCCCGTGGCCGTAGCAGTAAATCCGCAGCGGCCGCCCGGCGGTGACCTTGGGGTCCAGCTGGCGTACACTGCCGGCGGCGGAGTTGCGGGGATTGGCGAACAGCGGCTGCCCGGCTTCCGCCCGCCGGCGGTTGAGCTGGGCAAAACCATCCCTGGTAATGAACACCTCGCCCCGCAACTCCAGCAGGGCTGGTGGCGCTATTTCCCCGGTCAGCGCCAGTGGGATGGCCCGGATGGTACGCAGGTTGGCCGTGATGTCCTCACCGGTGGTCCCATCGCCCCGGGTGGAGCCTTGCACCAACCGGCCCTGCCGGTAAACCAGTTCCACCGCCAGCCCGTCTAGCTTGGGCTCACACAGGTACTCGACCGGGCCATCGATGTCCAGCTCCTTCCTCACCCGCTCGTCAAAGGCCCGCAACTCGCCGTCGTCCATGGCGTTGGCTAGGCTGAGCATCGGCGCCCGGTGGGCCACGGTCGCCAACTCTGACTGCGGCTCGGCCCCCACCCGCTGGGTAGGCGAATCGGGGGTCACCAGCTCCGGATGGCGGGCCTCCAGAGCTTCCAGCTCCCGCAGCAGCTGATCGTATTCGGTATCGGTTATGGTGGGATCGTCATGGACGTAATAACGGACGTTGGCCTGGTTGATGCGGGCCCGCAGTTGGGCGACGCGCCTGGCGAAATCATTCACGGCGGCGGTCCTGGAAAAATTCCAGCCTGGGCTCGACCGCCTGTACCCGGAAAGGCTGGATGCCCACCCCCTGGTCCCGGGGATAGCCTACCAGGCCGTAGTCCCGGCGGCTTAGCAGGAAGAAATAGGTCACCAGGCTGTCACCCAATTGCTCTTTAGTAAGGGTATGCCGGTAACGGCCGTACTTGCCCCGCATGGTGAACTCCTGGAAGGAGCGGGTAGTATCGGTGCGTATGAACAAGTGCACCTCCTCGATCTCGGCCGGATCCAGGCTGACAAACAGTTCGATCACGTAGGGCCGGTTGTTGGGAATGGCCCGGGGCGCGCTGTGGAACATGGTCGGCGGGGGTGGCGCGGCAGTTGTATCGGCTTGTGCGGTATCCACTTGGGCCGTATCCGCTACCTGAAAGCTGAACAGCGGTCCGGAGGCCAACAGCCCGCCCAACAGGATCGGGACAACAGAAGCTGGTCGTAGCAGTGGCGGCAACTTATTCACCATCACCTTGCAGCGCCTCGGTAACCAGGTCCGGGATCGAAAAGTGCTCCTCCGGCAGGTATTTAAATGTTTGGTGGTGGTATTCCAGGTCGTCGCCCAGTTTATATAGCCCTTGATACTCCGTCCGCTTGGCGATGATATCCCGCAGGGCCTCCGCCAGGGCATCCACGTCGGCGGTGGTGTTGTACAGGCCGAAGCTGGCCCGCACCATGCCTGGTTTAGGCAGGCAGGCGGCGGCCAGCTGCTCGTCGTCCATGGCCAGGTAATCCGCGGCCTGATCGGGAATCATTTCAATGACGTAGGGGTGGGCACAGAAGCACTCGTTGCGGACGGCGATGTTATGGTAATCGTTAAGCACCCCCGCCACCAGCGAATGGGGCAGCCCCTCCACATTGAAGGAAATGGAGGCCGCCCGGGGACAATGGTCGATGTCGGTGGAGCCGTAGATGGTGACGTCGGGGATTTCCTCCAACACTTCAAGGGCGTAGTTGATCAGTTTCGATTCTTCTGCCAGTAGATAGTCCATCCCCAAGCGATCCAGTACCTCCAAGGCAGCGGCCAGACCGATGGCGCCGGGTATGTTGGGGGTGCCGGCTTCTTCCCGTTCGGGGAAGTGGGGACTGACGGTATAGCGCTCAGTGAAGACCCGGTCAACCATGCCGCCGCCCACCTCGTCCGGCTCGATGCGGGCCAAATGGTCCTTACGGGCCACCACCACCCCCGGCGAACCGGGTACGTAGGTCTTGTGGCCCGAGAACACCAGTGCGTCGATGTCCTCCAACGGGTTTTCATGGCCGGAGACCTGCACCGGTACGTGGGCCACCATCTGGGCGCCGTCCACCAGCACCAGGGCGTCGTGCTCATGGGCCAGGCGGGCCACCGCCCGGATCGGGTTGATGATGCCGGTGACATTGCTGACACCGGTGATGGCCACATAATTGATCCGGCCCTTTTCCTTGACCAGCAAGCGCTCCATGGCTTCCAAATCCACGGCCCCCATACCGGCCTCGCCGATAGCTACCGGCAGGTGAATCACCCGGCCGATGTGCTTGCGGTGGGGCAGGTCGTTGGAGTGGTGCTCCATGATGGAGACCAGCACTGTATCGCGGTCTGGCCTTAGCTGGTGATAGATTCGGGCCAGGCGGTTTATCCCCCCGGTGGTGCCGCTGCCGGTAAAGAAACAGGTATAGCGCTCGGGGTCAGCGCCCACGAAGCTCAACACCCGCTGGTGGGCCCAGTCGTAGGCGCCGGTAGCCAACCGGGCGCTGTTGTGCATCAGGCTGTGAGTGTTGGCGTAGTGTTCCAGGAACCTGGCCACCGTGCGGTAAGCGGCCCCCATCATCAGGGTGGAGGCAGTGGAATCCAGGTATACCCGGCGGGTGACCTCCCCCGTCACCACCCGGTAGGTAGTGCTTAACCCGACGAAGTCGGCGGCGATCCGTTCCAGCAACTGCTTCCCTGAAGCGGGTGTCGCTGCGGACGGTTTTGGTGCAGCAACCATGAGGGCAAATCTACAGCCGCCGGCCCGGTTTTAAAATACGGAGTTTTTCCCCGAATTGGAACGGTCCCGAATCAAACCATGACCCTCAGAGTAAGTCAGTGAAACTAATTTCAACCCTTAAAATTAGAGAGGCACGGTTGTCGAAAATTGTAAGGAAATTGAGGTCCGACGCCCATCAGAGGCGTTTCATCCAGCGCATGTTCGGCGAGATTGCCGGCCGTTACGACCTTTTGAATCGGCTATTCACCTTTGGGCGGGATCAATATTGGCGTCGGCGATTGGTCCGGTTGGTGGATCCGAGGCCCGGCGAACTGGTCCTGGACCTGGCCTGCGGCACCGGTGACTTAGCGGCTGCCTTGGCGCGAGCCCAGCCGGATTGCCAAGCTGTTGGGGCCGACCCGGTACCCCGGATGTTGGGTGCAGCCCGGCGCAAAATACCCCAGCTGCGGCTGGTCTGCTGCGAGGCCGAAGCGCTGCCGTTTCCCGCCGACTGCTTCCAGCTGATCACTATCGCCTTCGGAGTGCGCAATTTCACCATGCTTGAGGTGGGCCTTGAGGAGCTATATCGGGTGCTGGCCCCGGGCGGGCGACTGGGAGTGCTGGAATTTGCCGTTCCTCGCAACGGTCCGCTGGCGCCCCTATATCGCTGGTATCTGACAGGGATACTTCCGTGGGTGGGGAGCCTGCTCAGCAGCGGTTACGCCTACCGCTACCTGGCCGAGTCCATCCGGCATTTTCCCGACCCGGATCGATTCATCCGGTTGCTGGAGTCGATCGGTTTCTCCGGGATCAGCACCAGGAAATTTCTGGGCGGCACGGTATGGATTTACAAGGGGATCAAAGACGGGGAGATCTGAAAAGCCACTACTATTCGGGCGGACCCTCTTGCAATATCAGCCAGGCGATCAAGTAGGTAACCACCATCGGCACCACACTGGTGATTAGCGCCACGAAAACGAATGCGATGCGGACCAGGTTGGAATCCAGTCCATAGATTTCTCCCAGGCCGCCACAGATACCGGCGATTTTCTGATCGGTCTGTGATCGATAAAGTTTTTTCATCACTGCTCCCACTATATGAATATCGCCCGGTTTTTAGGAATCACCCGGTTCCAGGGCCTTCAAGTTTAACGCCGCCTACTCTCTAAATCCACTTGCAGCAGCACGAATTCCGTGCCGTCCCGCGCCTCTATCGACCGTCCACCCCGGGCCGGGAAATTGTTGTCGTTGCATACTATCAGGGTGTGATCATCGATCGGATGGACCGCCTCGATGGTCACGTACGGCAGGGCGAAGTTGCCGGTGCTGTCCGCCAGGTGATGCGGGTCGCTGATGTCCATCAGGTCAGCCAGCTCCCATTTGACGGCGTTACCCGCTTCCGGCTGCCAGGCGAACACCTTTTTGAAGGCCGCGCCGGGTCCGTGCCCCCAATCCCGCTCCACTACCAGGAAGCAGTTTCCCTGCGGCCACCAGGTCAGTTCCCCAATGGAATGCTCGGCCACCTCCAACGGGTAGCGCCAGGATATGGCCCGCGCATGAGGTAATCCCGGAGAATACTCGAAAATGCGCAGCCGGCCGGACGGTTCATCCCGCAGGTTGCCTTCCAGCAACAGATAAAATTTCACTTGGCCCGGATGCCAGGTGAGTCCCTCGAAGCCGCGGCTACGCCGCAGGTTGGCCCGGAACCAGGCGGACCGGCCGGGTGACTTGATCAGTCGAACGCGGTCTTCCTGCTCGACAGCGGCTGGGATCGGGGCCGCCAGCAGCTCCCCCTCTTTGGAAAACAGTAGCACCCAGGGGCCGAATTCGTCACCGATCCAAAAGTTACCGTCGGGCCCGATCTCCAGTGATTCGGGGTCAAAATCCGCGCCGGTGAGCCGTCTCTGGCGATCCCATTCCCGAATGATGGTAAAACCGGCCTTTCCCCGGGGGTCTTTGAGCTCCACGACCTCCAGCAGCTCCACCGTGCCTGGCCCGCCGTCAGCAGTACGCCAGTTGATGCGCAGCCGGTATATACATAGCAAGTAGGTGGCCGAGTTGGTCCGGGCGCCGAAGCCGTTGTCGCTTAAGGCCCAGAAGGTGCCGTCGGGTGCCGGCCGTAGGCTGGAAATACCTTGCACCGGTTGGCTGTCCCACCGCGAGGGCGGTGTGCGATACCAGCGCACCGGCGAATTGGTGGCTGGCGGTCCTGGGCGGAAAGTGTTGGCCGGTAGCAGGGCGTAGCCTACCAGCCGGGTCTGCGCCGGGAGCGATTGAGCCACCGGGACGAACCATAGCCACCAGCACAACCCCAACCGGCCGGAGAAAATCTTTAATATGTGACGCGCCGGGGCCATAGCATGGCCGAATGTAAGTACCTGTTTGGATGATTGCGAAAAATTAATCCCGTTCGTAGATTCGGGCTGTGCGAATGCCCGAAAAAATTGTAGCCCTGAGACACCGGATGGTAAGTGATCAAATCGTGGCCCGGGGTATTCGCGATCCCCAAATTGTGCGGGCCATGGAAATTATCCCCCGGCACAAGTTTGTCCCCTACACCAAGGCGCTGGATGCCTACGTGGATGGTCCCCTGCCCATCGGCCAGGGCCAGACCATCTCCCAACCCTACATCACGGCCTACATGACCGAGTTGCTGCACCTGCGTCCCACCGACCGGGTGTTGGAGGTGGGCACCGGCTCGGGCTACCAAGGGGCCTTGCTGTCCTGCCTGTGTGCGGAAGTTTTTTCTATGGAAATCATCGCCGCCCACTCGGTCCGGGCCCGCAAGGTGCTGGAGGAGCTGCAGTACACCAACATCCATCTACGGCTGGGTGACGGCCGCGAGGGTTGGGTGGAAGCCGCCCCCTTCGACCGCATCATTGTCACTGCCGCCGCCCGGGAGCGGGTCCCGCCGGCCCTGCTGCAGCAGCTGGGAGCAGACGGCCGGCTGGTGATTCCCCTGGGTAAAACGGTGCACAGCCAGAGACTGTTGGTTTACAGCCGGCGTAAGGATAAGCTTATTGAAGAGGAAGATTTGGCGGTGCGGTTTGTGCCGCTGGTGGAGGGTGGTAACGGACACTTAAGCCGGAAGGCCGGCGTCCCTTAAGCAATTCCCCCCGAACCGGAGAACTGCGAAATTTCGATGCCGAACCGGCGCGCGGCCTCCTGCCACTTGGAGTGGTCCGGCTGCTCGAAGATGAATTCAGGCTCGGCAGGCACTACCAGCCAGTCGCCGTTGGCGATCTCCTGATCAAGCTGGCTGGCCCCCCAGCCGGCATAACCCAGCGTAAATCGGAACCGGTCCGGTCCCTGGCCCGTTTGGATATCTTTGAAGATCCCCACATTGGTGGACAGGGAAATCCGGGAAGAAATCCGCTCGGTATCGTCGATAGCGTAATCGGAGGAGTGTAGCACAAACCCCAAGGCCGGCTGGACCGGCCCCCCAAAGTAGACATCCATCACTTTCAGACCGCCGGTGGGGGCCAGTCCCAATGACTCCAGCACCACCGCTACCTTTCCGGATGCCAGCGGCCGGTTGATTACCATCCCCATGGCCCCTTGAGCTCCATGATCGCAGATATAGATCACCGTTTTCTCAAAGAAGGTCTCCGAGAGGTGCGGCATAGCGATTAGAAATGTATCCTTGAAATTGTCCATAAGCTGTCCTGGTCTCACCCGGCTGCATCGTAGCCTTGCCGGCTCCAAACAGTTGGCCCGAAATAAATACGGGCATAAAACTTAGTACCTTTCCCGCCTTTCTACAGTAAAAATGTTGCCACAGTCCTGCTGTGGGTGAGCGGCCGCTACTAATATAAAAAACGTTGGAAGCTGTACGGCGAGATTTTGATTCCTTGCCGGCCTACTTCCCGATCCAACCGGGCCTTCCAGCGGCGGATTTCATCGTGCATCACAGGCGGAGAAAGCGGCCTGATTCCCTCCGCTGCGGCTATGGGCAGATAGGGCGCCTGAGGGGTGGGGTCGAACCGGGACAGGTATATGATGTCCCCTTTGGTAAGAGGCAGTGAGCGCACCAGGGAAACAGTGTCCGTCAGGTGCTCCTGTTTGAAGCGCTGCCCTCCCAGCCCTACCATCAGGATCACAACCACCGCCAACTGCGCTGCTTTCAAAGTAGAGACCACCTGGACGATATCTTCCCTGGTACCGGGTTTCTGCACGAATTCCAACAGGGCCTCACAACCGCTTTCCACACCCAACGACACCCGCCGCAGGCCCAGCTCCTTTAAGGCCCGGTACTGGCTGGCGTTTTTGCGGGTACCGGTGTAAATGTCCAGGAAGGCATGCAGGCCGCCGGCCTCCAGTAGGGGCTTGACGCTGGTGGTGGCCCGCACTATCTCAAGCAATTCAATCAGTCGCTCCTGGGAGATGGCCAAAGCGTTGGCGTCGCCCAGAAAGACCGAGTTACGGTAGGAAAGTCCGGGGCCCATAAAAGACACGACCCGGTCGATGTGCCGGCGGAATTCGTCCGGGTCGCGAACCGTAAAGGGCTTATCGCGATAAAGGGTGCAGAAGGTGCAGCGGTTGTAGGTGCAGCCATCGGTAGCCTGGAGCACCAGAGCCCGGTATTGATCAGGCGGCAGAATCGGTATGTGTCCGTAGATCTGGTGAAACTCGCTGGCGCTGGCTTGCAACCGCTCATAGGTATAGCCCACGATCCGGCGGAAAACGGCCGCCGTATCCGGGTCGCGCTCCCGGCCGGCCTGATCCTCCAGCAGCAACGCCACCCGTGAGCGATATTTCTCCACCAATTTCCCCGATTGCTCAGGGGTGAGAAACTTCTGTTGCAGGTTAACCCCCAGGTGAGTTTCGGTCCGCCAGCGATGCTGGAAAGAATTGTCCAGGCCGCGGCGCAAGTTAGTGCCGTTCTGATACATCCCGAAAAACCGGCCCTCCAGGTCATAGCTGACTAACTCCTGCCGGGCAAAGGATATAGTCACCGCAGTGGGTTTGTGGCTCACCAACACCGGCCGTTTTCCAAGTTTCCAACTCGATAGCGCCATGGGTGAAATATAGGGTGGCGGCCCAGCCCATGTAGCAGTATTTTTCTACTGTGAATCCGTCAGGTTGGGAGTCCGGATTGCTGACCCTTGAAAATTTATTGACTGGCGCACAAGTCATTCTGCTCGATGGAGCGTTGGGCACCGAGCTGCTCCGACACCGGGTGGAGTTATCGCTGCCCCTATGGTCCGCTGCCGCCCTGGACAGCGCACCCGAGGTTGTCAGTGAAATCCATCGCGATTACCGCAATGCCGGGGCAGCGATCATCACCGCCGGTACCTTTCGCACCACCACTTACACTTACCGGTTGGCGGGATTTGAGGAAGCCGAGGCTACCACCCGCGCCCGAGCAGCTACTTTTAAGGCCGTGTCGTTGGCCCGAGACGCAGCAGCCGGGGTGGCCCTGGTAGCCGGTTCGCTGGCGCCGGTTGGGGACTGTTACACCGCCAAGGACTATCCCGGCCGGGAAGTGGCCCGCCATACCTACCGGGAGCTCAGCGGCTGGTTGGCCGAAGCCGGGGCCGACCTGGCCCTGATGGAAACCCAGATCAACTTGGAAGAGGCCCTACTGGCGCTGGAGGCCGCCACGGCTATGGGGCTGCCGGCCCTGGTATCCTTTCTGGTGGACAAGCAACTACGTCTGTGGGCCGGCACACCTTTGGCCGAAGCCGTCCGGGCTGCCCGGGAGCAGGGCGCCAAGGGGGTGCTGGTGAACTGTGTCAGCCTGGACATCGCCCAAAAGGCCGCCGAACACCTGGCCGAAATAACTTCCTTGCCGTTCGGGTTGTATGCCAACGCCGGCCGCAGCCAGCCCGCGCTGGACGGGACCATGGCCGATCTGTATCCTGACGAACAATTCGTGGCAGCCGCCCTGGGATGGGTTGACCTGGGAGCCCGCCTGGTTGGTGGTTGCTGCGGTACCACTCCCGCTACGATCCGGCTGCTATGCCGGCGGCTCGGTGAACTTGCCCTCGACACTACAAAGTTGTAACCTAGCAGTATGCTACAGATTATCATCTCCATCTACCGCTGGACCCTGGGGTGCGTCGTCTTTTTCTTGGGCGCACCGCTGCTGATCATCGTCACCTTTCTGCCGCCGCGGAGACTGCGGTTTCGGGCGGCGTCCTGGTTGGCCCGCTCCATCCTGTTCGCATTAGGCGCCCGGTTGAAGGTAGAAGGCCGGTTTCCCAGCGATCGGACCTATATTTTCATGGCCAACCATGCCAGTTTCGCCGACGTGTTCATCCTGCCGGCCGTCATGCAGGGCTCCTACACCGGCATCATGGCCACCGAGTCCTTCCGCTACCCTGTGTGGGGGGCGCTGGCCAGGCGCTTCCGGGCCATACCGATCCGCCGCCAGGACCGGGCCTCGGCCATCACTTCCATCGGCATAGCTGAGCGGCTATTGCAAGACGGCCTGAGCGTGCTGATCCTGCCCGAGGGCACCCGCACCATCACCGGCCGGATGGGTCCCCTCAAAAAGGGCGGCTTCCACATGGCGCTCAATACCGGCGCCCCGATTCAAGTCGTCGGCATCGAGGGGGCCTTCCGCTTCAAGCGCAAAACTTCCCGCCTGCTGTGGCCGGGTCCTATCATCGTGCGCTTCGGTAAGGTGATCCCGCCGGAGCGCCACAAGGACATGTCCCTGGAGGAGGTGATGGCCGAGGTCCGGGAGGAGTTGCTGGTACTCTCGGAGGCGGCGGCCTTGCCCTGAGCCTGATCCTGAGCCCTTCATCCGCCGAAGGGCGGATTCAGGATAAACTCCGTCGATGGACTGTCGAAGGGCTGGATTGCGACGGACTATGGACGACAGACATCTGACAACTAGCCCCTAACCTCCGCGCCAGTAGTGCTTAATAATGATATTCCTTGGCTTTACAGCGGGGAGGACGATATATTTCCAGCGAAACATCTAACTGCGGAAAGAAGCTAGCGGATGGTCAGAAATAGCGACCTGTTATCAAACGGCTCAAAAGGATCTACCTCCTTTTGGGAAAAGCGGCCGAAGATTATCATAGTGACTATCGTCACAATATTGTTTTTTACTATGGTTATAACATCTTGTATCTTACCAACAGAACCGGAAGACGAACAGACTGACAGGCCTGTAAACCAACTGGCATCTGATTTTGTTCATGCAGTGATAGAGTCTGACAGCACGATCTGGACGTGGGGGCCTAATTCTTGGGGTACATTGGGCAATGGAATTACCGAGCATAGTGATTTTCCAGTCCAGGTATTGAATATTAACAATGCTGTTGCCGTAGATTTGTTTGCAGGAATGGCTATAGCTGCAGACCGGGATGGAATTATCTGGTTTTGGGGGGAGTACATGACTTATCTAGAACCACCCGGCCTGGATACGGTAATTACAACACCGGTTAAGATATCTTATCTACCAGGTGTCAAATCAATTCATGTATTCGCTCTTACTGTTCGTTTATTAAAACATGATGGGTCTTTGTGGTTACTAAAACTGGATAATGAAGCTCCATATAATTTCATCGATCCCGAACAGGTAATGGACGTTCATAACGTAAAAAGACTTAGTGAATTTTTGGTCT
>CBDVAP010000015.1:0-37176 GCA_965372015.1 uncultured bacterium
TGTTTAAATTTTTATTCAAAGGCATTTGGCGTGACAAGTCACGGAGCCTGTTTTCTGTCATAGTTGTGGCAATTAGCGTAGCGCTGGTGCTGCTGTATCGTGGATTAATTGCCGGCGTGATGGATGACATGCTCAAAAACACGGCCGTGCTGATGACAGGGCATACCAAGGTGATGACTAAAGCCTATGCGGAAGAATCGGAGCAGATGCCCAACGATCTGGCCCTGGTGGGTGTTGATGATATACTGGCCGATCTCAACGCAACTTATCCCGATATGTTCTGGTCGCCGCGCATCATGTTTGGCGGCCTGTTGGATATCCCCGATGAGAATGGCGAGACCCAGTCACAAGGACCGATGATGGCTTTTGGCATTGACCTCCTATCCGATGGTTCCAGGCAGGCTGAAATCTGGGATTTGGATGCGAAAGTGGTAGACGGCCGTTTCATTGAGCAGCCAGATGAAATCTTGTTGAGCGTCAAGTTCGCCGAACGATTGGAAGTTGAGATAGGCGAGACAGCCACATTCATCGGTTCAACCATGCATGGGGCCTTCACAACCCACAACTTCAAAATAGTAGGCCTGTTTGCCCTCGGCATGGGTAATCAAGACAATATGATGTCCATCGTGGATATCGAGGGCGCCCGAATGGCCCTTGATATGGAGGACAGCGCCTCTGAAATAATGGGCTTCTGGCACAGTATGCGCTATGACGATGAATTTGCCGTTGCCAGGAAAACTGAGTACAATGTAACCCACGATGGTGATGATGTTTTCGGTCTGACGATGCTGGCCTTGCGCGATCAGAATCTCATGGGTGCCATGGTTGACTTTATGGATTCAGCGGTGCTCATCATTCTAACGGTGTTTATGACCATTGTAACGGTTGTGCTTTGGAACCTGGGACTGATGAATGGACTTCGCCGCTATGGTGAAATTGGCATTCGTTTGGCTCTGGGTGAATCGAAAGGCCATGTTTATCGCTCGATGATCGCTGAGGCGGCAATGATTGGTGTTATCGGTACCATCGTTGGTAGTGTTATTGGTATTTCACTTACCTATTGGCTGCAGGAGGTTGGTATCGATTACTCAGATTTGATGGAGACTATGAATTACCCCATGACGGCCATAATGAGAGGCCAGGTAACGCCTGATCAGTTCTACATCGGCTTTATTCCGGGTGTGTTTGCCACGGTGCTGGGTACCATGCTGGCAGGGCGCGGTATTTACAAACGCGAAATGGCCCAGTTATTTAAGGAGTTGGAAACATGATGAAGAAATTACTACAAATCGTAGCTCCGGCAGCAATGATGTTGACCATGTTGCCAGCACAAACGCAGCCAACAGCTGAGGAACTGATCAAGGCGATTGATGATAACATGTCGGCAGACAATCGTGTGATTACCAGCAGGATGATTGTCCATGGTCGCCGGGCGAGCCGCACTATCGAATCGCGGAGTTGGGTCGTGGGCACGAATATGGCATTCACGGAATACTTGTCCCCCCCCCGTGAAGCCGGCACCAAGATGTTGAAGACCAAGGACAAACTGTGGACCTACTCGCCGCAGACTGACCGGATCATCCAGATCTCGGGGCACATGCTACGGCAATCGGTGATGGGGTCGGATATGTCCTACACCGACATGATGGAAGACCGCGCACTGCTGGATATGTATGAAGCCACCCTCGAAGGCTCGGAGATGATCGATGGCCGGAAGCACTGGATCCTGTATCTGGACGCGAAGGTCAGCGATGTGTCCTATCCCAAGCGCCGGTCGTGGGTGGATGCGGAGTACCTGCTACCCATGAAGGAGGAACTGTACGCCAAGAGCGGCAAGTTGCTGAAATCGTCCTCTATTGAAGGGGTGATGAAGGTTGACGGTCGCTGGTTTCCGAAAGGATTCATCTACAAGGATGAACTGAAGCGCAACAGCAAGGGCACCCAGTGGATCATCGACACGATAGAGTTCGATGTGGATATACCCGCTTCACGGTTCTCCAAAGCTTCGCTGAGGAAGTAAGTTTCCTACTGAGTAAGGTTGGAGGTTGGTTGTTTTAGGATAATCGACCTCCAATAGTCCTAAGCCCTGTCATATAATGGCACATTGAGGGAATATGATGCTCACACTTAAACTTGCTTATAAAAACCTGATTGGCGCCGGACTACGTACCTGGCTCAATGTGTTCGTTACCGCTATATCCTTTTTTCTAATCGTTTTTATAACCGGCATGTATCAGGGTATGGAGGAGCACTCCCTGCAGGTGATGATTGAAACGGAGATTGCTGGTGGCGCGTACTGGCATCCGGATTATGATCCGGCCGACCCCATCGCACTGGAAGATGCCCACGGGACGCCTCCTCCCCCGGTGGCAGCACTGATTGAGGAAGGTCAGGCAGTACCGGTGCTGATCTCACAAGCGGCCATCTATCCCAACGGTAGAATTCGCCCGGTGGTAATGAAGGGGATTATCCCCTGGCAAACCATACTTGATTTTCCCACCAATACCATCGATGGCTATGAGGGCACTGATATTCCGGTGCTCATTGGCGTTGGGATGGCCAAAAGTAACAATTTGAAGGAAGGTGATACGTTCATCATCCGGTGGCTGGATGTGAATAGGACGTACGACGCCCAGGAGGGGATAGTAGTAGCTGTCATGCAGACGGAGAATTTCCAGATTGATCTGGGCCAGATATGGGTGCCCATAGATCGAATGCGACAGATGCTGAGCATGCCCGGTGAGGCGACTTATGTTACCTACGCTCAAGGCTTGGTAGCCCTCGCGAAAACCGACGGCTGGATATTACGAGATGCTGCCTATCTCAACCGCCATATTGTGGCAGCCCTGGAAGCCGACCGCGAATCGATGCCTATATTTTATGCCATACTGCTGGCACTGGCGGCCATGGGGATATTCAATTCCCAGGTGCTGACCATTTTTCGCAGGCAGAAAGAGATAGGTACCCTTATGGCGTTGGGAATGACGCGCAGTAAGGTTGTCAGCCTGTTCACCACTGAAGGGGGTATTAACGCTTTCCTGGCCCTGATTATGACCATTGTCCTTGGTGGGCCGGTCTTATATTGGACCGCCACTACCGGCATTCCCCTGATGGAAATATATGGAATGGGCGATCTTGATGTGGGCGAGATGGGATTTATCATGGCCACCCGGATTATATCGGTATACTCGGTGAAT
The DNA here is from genome assembly GCA_965372015.1 of uncultured bacterium. Lineage (GTDB taxonomy): Bacteria > Fidelibacterota > Marinisomatia > SCGC-AAA003-L08 > TS1B11 > JACZSB01. Next base: position 3,198 of record CBDVAP010000015.1, read on the forward strand.
CTGTTCGTAGGCACGACGCTGCTCGTGTCGCTGATTGTCCTTATCGTGAGTTATTTGCCAGCGAGACGGATCGCCAAAATGAAGCCTACCGATGCGCTCCGGGGCCGGATTAACTAGCATCCGGGTCATACACCATAAAGAGCAAACGAGAAAAAAATGCAGGCTGGCCAGAGTGCGCCGCCCAGGAGAACCACTGCCTACAAACCGAGATCGGCGGCTAATGGGGATTACACCCATCAAGGCCGCTACCGATAACTGCCCGGAGGCTGTAGGAAGTCGCTGTTTCCACCGCTGTCAACTACCCTGCAGTGGCCCCGGGCCGAAATTATCGCCCGGCAGATGGCTGGCAAAACGCCGATCAACTTCAATATTTTACAGCATTTTTTGTGCTTCGAAATATTGAATAGTTCTCTTGCATGGCCCGATATTTATTCGTACTATTACTTAATCATCAAACACCATTTGTGCTTGATTTCCGCCTAGACATTAACTTCATCTTTCCGATCTCCCGCTGGAGGTGCATGTCCACCTTCGTCTCTAAAATTGGGCCCCAGGCTTTCCCCTTTCTGAATTGGCGAAATTCTACCCGTATGGAGGTAGAGAGTGTCGATACAATAACGAAAAGCGGAGGAATGCTTCTATGAACGATCTGTTTAGCAACGTCATCGGTTGGACTAAATCAATCGTAGAGCTTGGTTTTAGCCTGGCTCTGGTCTTCCTGGTCGTGGATGTCCTTTTTGGAGGACTTACCGGAATCGTCGATAACGTGGCGGCCTTGATCGACTCGTTCGTCGGTAACGGAGTTGTCGGCCTGATAGCGCTACTGTTCTTCCTGGCTATTTACAAAAACTAGCCCCAGTCATGACCTTGCCCGAACGCCTGTGATCACAGCGATCTGGCAGTGCTCTTTTCTTCTCTTATAGGGAAGATTTGGGATGGCTGACACTTCAGTAGTGTCCAAATAAAGACCACACGAATCCAGCAAAGGAGTTTTTATGGCAGGAGTCAAGGAAACAATCGACGATGTCAGCGGATGGTTAAAGTCCATAATCGAATTTGGACTGAGTATCATCATGGTCTTTGTGGTAATCGATATTCTATTCGGTTCGACCTGGATTATCGGGAATATCAATGCCATTGTGGCCTCGTTCGCTGATAAAGGGGTAGTAGGGCTGATTGCCCTATTCCTGTTTATGCTGATTTATCGTAAGTAATAAACCGGCTAAACACAAAGTCCTCGATGGAGGACACCAATAATGCAAGGCCTGGTAGGCCCCTGTTTACTCAGTTGTGCCTGTCCAGGCCTTGTTGGGGGATTTTGTCCTTAAGCGGGACTGATCCCGCACTTAATTTGGGCCAAGAATAATCTCGCTTAAAGGTCGTTTTTTACCTAAGCTTAGAAGGAACCTGAATACATAGGAGGACACCGATGAACATGAAACGACTAATTACATTAATATTTGCCGGTACGTTTTTTATCGCCGCCTGCGGCATGGAAGCTGCCAAGACAGCTCCGAGCCCTGAGCCGGTGATGGAAGAAGCCGCCAAACCAGCCGTGGAAGAGGCAGCTGAACCGGCAGTGGAAGAGGCAACCGAGCCCGCACCGGAGGCCGAAGAAGAGCCGGCTGAACCGGAAACGCCAGAGGAGTAATCCCACCTCACAGTATTCCAGCTGACAGCTTAGCGCTACGCCGGTAGTATCCGCTACAGGCTCCGGTTGGCTGGACCAGCTCATCGCTGGTTGCGTGTGTTTTGATCACCACCTCGCCGTGTTCAACCAGGACATGGTGCGGGTGGGGTTTATCACAATACCTGCATCACAAACGCCGGCCAAAATTCGGTCGCTCAAGTTGGCATCGTTAAAGGGGGTAAACAACTCACTTTCTGCCCAACCTCGCTGTGCCAGGCGAACATCAGAAGGAATTGTCTATTTGTTGACTGATGACCGATCAGTGCCGGCCGCTGATCGGTCAGCCGGCGGCGTGGCGGTGTGTCACTTCTTGAGGTATGACTTGTAAAACCGTTCCCCGTCGGGGTGCATTACGGCCATGTCGGCCAGTTCGCGCCACATGCCCGCTCTGGCCAGCATCTCGGCGAGCTCTTCGGCGTGGCCGGTGAGGAACAGGGTGGTATGGCGGTCCATCCCTTCCCGGCGGGTCATGGTGTCGATGGACTTGTAAAAGCTGCCCAGGGCCTCCTTCAAACGGTCCAGGTCGGGTTCCTCCTCAGCCAGGGCATCAAAAGCCTGGAAAAAGTAGGCCTTGGCGCGGCGCAGGTCCTGGTTGGTGTTAAGGCGCTCTACCAGCTTGATGCGTGCCCCCCAGTCCCGGCCTACCAGTGGCTGGTTTAAAGTGAGGGTCGCCAGGGTGTTGGCCTTGGTGTAATAATTGGATCCCGCCAGGATCTCGTAAGTGTCCAGCTCTCCGGCGATCAGCAGATATGCGTAGAAAGTCAGCACGGCTCCCAGGGGATCGAACTCATTGGCGAACTTTGCCGCCCGCCCGGGGGAATAGGGGAACCGGGCATTCTTATCGACAAGCAGCTGGTCCTGGCGATTGCTGAAAATCAATTGGGCCTGGTAGTAGTCCTCGCCCCCCAACTTGATGGTGGACTGGATCACTATCTGGATATCCAGGACCAGGTCGAGATCAGCAATGTCCTTATCCCACGGGGCGTTCAGGTAGAACTGCTTAAAAGTCTCCACCACCCCCTGGAGCTGCTGCTGCTCGTTGCTGGTGAGCCGCTCCGTGTCCAGGACCACGGTCACTTCCGCGAACTGGCCGTGGAGGATAGTGGCGGTCAGCAACAGGAGGGCAATGGGGATTCTCATCATAGCCTAAACTAGACCCAAGTTAAGTAAAACCCAAGCGGAATGTAGGGCGTTGGCGTAGAGCCGACAGTCCTGGTTTTCAGACTGGGGGCGAAAGCTAAGCGCGCGGCGCTAAGCCTCGGCGTAGCCTACGGCGAGCCACCGCCTCGCTGAATCAAAGAAACCCCGCTGAAGCGGGCTGTAATTCTAACACAGGCGGCTTTAGCCGTCTTTTTTCGATTAAGCGAATTCATTTATGGATTCGCATTCTGCCCACCGATGGCGGGGTTGGCGGGATCCCATCCAGTATCTAGTATCTAGTTCACTTCAGTAATACTGTCTTAATGCTTTTCCTGAACTCCGGCGTCACCACCAGCACGAAATAGATGCCGCTGGGCACTTCCCGTCCATCCCGGTCCCGGCCGTTCCAGACCTGTTGGTGATACCCCGCCTCCAGGTGCCCGTTAACCAGCCGCGTAACTTCCCGGCCCAGCAGATCGTAGACCGCCAATTGCATATCGGTGGCCACCGGCAGGTCGAACCGTATGGTCGTGCTGGGGTTGAAGGGGTTGGGGTAGGCCGGATGAAGGGCAAAGGTCTGGGGCACACCGGTTACACCCTCTACGGATAGCGAACTGGCGTAGATCGTGATGGCGATGGGGCCATCGTCCGCCTCTACAGCATACTCACCATCGCTGGCTGATACGGTCCAGGTGCCCGCAAGGGTGGTCACTTCCGCGCCATTCATAAGCGCCCAGATATCCGCATGGGCCAGTTTGATTTCGGTGGCGGTGGTATCGCCCAGACCCAAAAGGGTCAGGTTGCCGGTAGGAGCAAAGTGGTACGTCACCAGGTCCCCGTCCACATCGGCAGCTTCCTCCCAGGCAAAGACGAGGGTGTCCCCGGGGGCGTTGGGCGATACGGTTATGGAACTAGCCTGGGGTACCAGGGCAAAAGCCGCCGGGGCATCGTTGACCGGGGTGACAGTCATGGTCACGGTTCCCAATGCCACTTCCTCTTCGCCATTACTCATCAAGTAAATGAACGAGTCGGTACCGTTGAAATCAGGGGTTGGCGTATAGGTTACGGTACTGTCGGCGTTAACCACGACCGCACCGTGGGCGCCCTGGGTCGTGGCAGTGATAAATATGATACGTCCCTCCAGCTCATGATCATTCGCTAATACATCGATATCTACAGGTACATCCTCTAAGGTAACGGCGGTATCTGCAACCGCTATCGGTGGTCGGTCATAAGGTGTGACACCTATCTGGGCGGAGTAGTCGCTCTCGTTCAACGCCGCATCCACGGCCGTCAGGCGTAAGAAATAGACGGCGCCATTGTCAAGACCCGCCACGGTTAATGCAGTGGCGTAGATACCGTCAGTTGAATCTACCGCCACGGTAGGATCGGGTGAGAGCCCCCCATAAATCCGGTATCGGAGAAAATCCCCTTCCGTGTTCGGTTGCCAAACCAGGCTCACCTGCCGATCCCCCGCTACTGCCATCAGGCTTTTGGGCGGGGCTGGGGCAACATCAACTACGGTGACGTGGGCCGGCCGACTATACAAGGAGCATGCCGGGGCTAGGGGATTGGTGCTGCGCAGGACATAGGACCCCATGTCGGCTGAGGTGGCCGAGGCAATGGTATAACTATCGGCTGTTGCGCCAGGTATGTCCACCCCATCCTGCAGCCACTGGTACAGGTTGGCCGTGCCCCCGACGGTCACGGAAAGGGTGAGGCTGGCGCCATCCGCTACGGAAGTATCGCTTTCAATGCCAACGCTATCCTGCGGGGAATAGGTGTAATTATAGGTGGGGACGTCGATATTCCGCTCAATGGCCTCAAAATTGAGCTTGTTATTCTGGACCCTGAGGTAGTTCAGCGGGTTGATGGCGCTCAGGCTCGGAAAGTCCTCCAGTAGATTTCCATCGATATAGAAAGTCATCAGCTGGGACAGATTGGCCAGCTCGGACGGTGCCGGTCCACTAAGTTGGTTGTTCGCCAGCCGCAAATCGGTCAAGTTGACGAGATCGCCAATTTCAGGGGGAATGGTCCCCGACAACTGATTGTCAAACAGCCACAGATAGGTCAGGTTCGTCAGGCTGCCTATTTCTGGAGGAATCGAACCGGTCAATTGGTTGCCGCCGAGGTACAACCAGGTCAGGCTGGTCCAATTGCCGATCGTTGATGGAATGGAACCGCTAAGCTCGTTGAGACGCAGTTCCAGCTCGATCAAGGCCGTCAGGTTGCCGATGGCTGCAGGAATTGGCCCGGTCAGGTTATTGTTATAGAGCTTCAATTTGGTGAGCTCGGTAAGATCCCCAATGGATGCCGGAATGGTCCCGGTTAGATTTGCGTTCGCCAGGCTAAGATAGGTGACCCGTCCGTTCGTCATTAGCAGGCCGGGCCACTCGCTGATGGGGCCGGAAAGCCAATCGCTTTTGTAGGGTTCGACCCAATTCGGGCCGTCGGTACTGTTATACAGGTCCACCAGGGCCAGGGAGTCCTGCTCGGTGGCCAGCGAGGCGAGGGATACGTTAAAGGGATAACTGGTAAGGGTCAAACCCGTTACCGAGGCATTCGTGATCCGGCAGGTATAGACACCTTCATCGGCAAACTGGGCGTTGCTGATGACATAACTGTCATTGTTGGCCCCTGATATTTCCGCCCCGTCTTTCAGCCATTGATACAGGTTGGCGCTCCCCCCTACGGTCACCGATATGGTGCGATCGGTATTCTCCAGGATCGTGATATTCTCGGTCTGGCCCACATTGGCCTGGGGCGAATAGTCAAAGAACTGGCTGGCCGCACCCACGTTAGGCTCGATGTCCTCAAAGGTGAAATTATTGTTTTCGATGACCAGGCTCGCCAAGTAGCTGAGGGAACTGAGGTTTGGGAGCCCATCAAACTGGTTGTCCTGGATATAAAGCTGGTTGAGCATGGTACAATTGGTAATGGTCGTTGGAATGGCGCCGCTGAACTGGCCGGAAGCCAATCTGAGGAACAATAAGTTGGTCAGGTTACCGATTTGTGTAGGAAGCGTACCCGTAATTTGATTGTCACCGAGGCTTAAAACCTCGAGATTGGCAAGGTTGCCGATTTCCGTCGGGATGGTACCCGTCAGCTGGTTATGATTCAGGTAGAGCTTTTCCAAATTGCCCAGGTTCCCGATCACCGCCGGGATGGAGCCGGAGAGGCTGTTGCCCCAGAGCGACAGTTCCTTCAAGTTCGCTAGGCTGCCAATCTCGGTCGGGATGCTGCCGGACAGATTGTTGTTGTTCAGGTCCATGATACCCAGGTTGCTCATGCTCCCAATCTGCGTCGGGATAGCGCCGGTAAGCCCGTTATTGTACAGCTTCAAAGTATACAGGTTCGTCAGGTTACCGATCGCAGCCGGAATGGTGCCGCTTAGGTTATTGGACTCCAGCAGCAAGACATATAAGCTGGTCATGTCGCCGATCTCCGGCGGAATGGAGCCGGATAAGTTGGTCAGGTAAATATAAAACCCCGTCACATTAGTGAGGCTGCCGATGGAGGCCGGCAGCGAGCCGGATATAGGATCGCCCCCCAGCCACAGGTTGGTTAACGCCGTCAGGTCGCCGATAGACGCGGGAAGCGGCCCATTAAGATTGTTGTTGAGCAGATTGATCGCTGTTACCCGGTTCCCTGACACGGTGATGCCGTGCCAGGTGTCCACCGGCGTATTCAGGTCCCAGGTGGTGGTCCAGCTGGCCCCGTTGGTGCTGTTGTACAGGGCCACCAGGGCCAGGGAGTCCTGGGGCATGACTTGGGCTCGGGCCGGTGTGGTGGGGGCCGCCAGGCAGAGGGCCAGCAGCAGAACATAAATAGCTCCGGATACGCGCGCTGAATGGATCATTTTGTTCCCTACTCTCTATTTGTAGGTGTAAGGCAGTGAAGCGGTATTATAACAACTAATTCACTGGTATTGCAATAAAAAGACGAGGTTTACAGGCTGGCCGGGCGGGATGTGTGACCGGGCTCACACGGGGGAGCCGGGTGGAACGATTGGGGGCCAGTTTCGGGTCTTGCCCTGAACCCCGCCGACGGTGGCGCCTACTGCCAACTGCCTACTGCCAACTGCTACTGCTACTGCCACTTCCACTGCCACTGCCACTGCCACTGCTACTTCCGACTGTTACCGGTCAGCCAGTAGCAGCCGTCGACGAGCTTTACGGCGCCGGTAGTCGATGGTATCCACCGCCCGCACAGCGTATTCCTGGGCGGTGTAGATCTGCTTCATGGTAGGCTCGTTCCCCCGCCGGCCGGCGTCCCCCACTACGAAGAAACCCGGCACCGAGGACTCGCCCTTATGGTTGATGACGATCTGGCGGCGCTCCGGCGGGACCTCTTCCGCGTGTAGTTCCGCCCCCACCTGCCGGGCCAGGTCGTTGTAGACCCGGTACGTGCCCAGGGCCACCAGTCCGAATTTGACGTAAATCTCCTCGTGCTCCGCGAATCGGACACAGCATAGCTCGCCCACCTTCCGCCCGGAGAATTCGGTGATCGGCTCAGTGATGATCCGGATACCGTAGGCCTTGGCCAACTTCCGGTAGTCATCCGTCCCGGGGGGGTCCGCGCCGTGGGTCAACAGGTAGACCTGGTTGCCGTAGCGCTCAAACAGCATCAGGGTCAGTTCGGCGGCAGTGGATGAGCCACCGATCACCGCCACGGCGTCCTCACTGGTCAGGTGGCCTTCACAGCGGATGCAATAGAGCAGGCTCTCGCGGTTGGCATAGGGATAGATGGGGCGCAACGACAGGCTGGTACCACCGGCCGTATCTTCCATCGGGACCTGCGGCTGCTCATCCATGATCCCGGTGGCCAGCACCACCGCCGGGGCCGTGAAGGACCGCTCCTTACCGGTGACCGTGAAGGAACCATCTTCCCGCCGCTGCAACGATTGGCAATCCTCCTCCAGGATATGGATCAATTGGCCGTAGTCGGCTCGCAGCCGGCTCAGTGTGTTCGCTATAATAACCCGGTTGTTAATGTGATAATGCTCCCCGGCTACTAAGTCGGCGGCTGCCTCGTGCCCGCTCCGGCGCAAGTTCTTGAGCACCTGGTCCTTGATGACGCCCTCGTGGAAACCGATCATGTTATCGATGTTCGCCACCCACTGGGAGCGGCTGCGTTTCCGGGACTGCTTCGAGCCGGTAAACAGTAAAACCGTCATGTAATTCTGCACCGCCCTGAGGGCCGCCGCGCAGCCGCCAATCCCACCGCCGATTATGGCTACGTCATAGGTCTGGTCAGATTTCATCGCCAACTATCCTTTGCCTTTCAAGGGTGATTTCATCCCACTCAACTCCCCTGAAAGGTACGGCCTGCCAGGCCGGGGTTCAAGCACGACCCTGTTGGTATAATGCTCTCGACAGTCTTAGCTTCGCCCCCATGAGTAACCTGGCCGCCCTGCTGCAAGCCCGTCCCGATCACCAGCCTCTGCTGGAAACAGCCGGCGCCCTGGGTAGGGAATTGGGCCTGGAGACTTATGTTGTCGGCGGGTACGTGCGTGACCTGCTCATGGGCCGTGACACCCAGGACCTCGACCTGATGGTGGCCGGTGACGGGATCGCCTTCGCCCGTGCGTTGGCCGAACGTCTCGGCGTCGACCGGGTGGTAGCCTTCGAGCAATTCGGCACCGCCTTGATACCACTGAAGCATATACAGGTGGAAGTAGCCACCGCCCGCACCGAGACCTACCAGCCGGAATCGCGCAAACCGGCCGTGGAACCGGGGACGGTCCGGACCGATATGTCCCGCCGTGATTTCACGGTCAACGCCCTGGCGGTCTCTATCCGGCAAGAATCTTTCGGTGACCTGGTCGATCCCTACGGCGGTATCCGGGACATAGAGCGCCGCCTGCTGCGCACGCCCTTAGATCCCGATGTTACCTTCAGCGACGACCCGTTGCGCATGTTACGGGCCGCCCGCTTCGCCGCCCAACTGCAGTTCGAACTGCTCCCCGAATGCCTGGAAAGTATCGCCCGCCAGCGGGAGCGCATCAGCATTGTGAGCCTAGAGCGGGTCACCGATGAAATTATGAAGCTGCTGGCCACCCAGCGTCCCAGCGTGGGTTTCCTGATCCTGAAGGAAGCCGGCCTCCTTGAGCGGGTCTTCCCTGAGCTTGATGATTTATCAGGGGCGGAAATTGTGGACGGCCGGGGGCACAAGGATGTCTTTTTACATACCTTGCAGGTAGTCGACAACGCCGCCGCCCTGAGTCCCAAACCGGCCCTGCGTTTCGCGGCCCTGGTGCACGATATCGCCAAACCCCGAACCAAGCACTACGACCAAAAGCGCGGCTGGACCTTTCACCACCATGAGGAAGCCGGCCGGAAGATGGTAGCCACCGTTGCCCGGCGCATGCGGCTGTCCAACGAGTTGCGCGATTACCTGATGAAACTCACTCGGCTGCACCTGCGCCCCATCGCTTTGGCCAAGGAGGGCATCACCGATAGCGCCGTGCGGCGTCTGATGCGTGAGGCCGGCGAGAACATCGACGACTTGATGATGCTCTGCCGGGCCGACATCACCACCAAAAAGGAATCCCGGGTGGCGCGCTACATGGGCAACTTCGAGCGGGTGGAAGCCCTGATGGCCGACGTCACCGTCCGCGACCAGATGCGGGCCTTCCAGTCACCGGTGCGCGGCGACGAGATCATGCAGCTTTGCGGCCTGGAGCCGGGGCCCCAGGTGGGGCGCCTCAAAAACGCCATCGAGGAGGCCATCCTGGAGGGGGAGATCGAGGACACCCACGAGGCGGCCCTGGCGTATTTGCAGAAAGTTAAGGGCGGCATATTGGCTGACAACAGCTAGCGTCCCGGTAGATTCCAGAGCGAAAAAAAGCTTGCGCCTCATGCTGTCTTGGTGTTATACTTAGGTAGTACACCATAGCAGTACAGCGGCATAAACGCTGCGCTGTGCTAACGTAAATGAATGTGACCTGACGAGCAGCACAATGAAATCCGAGAAAGCCGAAGCACTAATACGAGGAGCCGGAAGCACATCCCTGATCTTGTTCCCACTTGTATTGATGCTGGCCTTTGCCGGGCACTTCGAGAGCTTTTCCGATTTCTTTGTGTTTGAGCTCCAGTACGAATCCAATACTGCCACTGAATTTATGGACACCCTCATAAATCCCGCTGCCGCCCGGCGATATACGATTGCACATGGAGTAGGTTACCTGGGTCTTCCTCTAATTATTTCCACTGCCCTTTATTTAAGCTTCTTCCTGTTCAAAGCGAGGCCCTGGTATGCTCTGATTGGAGGAACTCTGTCTTGCATTGGCACTGTCTATATGGCGGGAGTATTCGGGGCCTGGCTTTCCTTTGCCGCCGTCGGTAATGTGACCGCCGACCAGGTGGAGGGCGCCATCCCGGTTCTGGAAGCCTTGATGGAAATGCAGGGGCCGTTATTAGTTACATCAATTCTATCGGCTCTCAGTCTGATAGGCCTGATGGTGATCGCCGCAGGGTTGTTTGTCAGCCAGGTTGTGCCCCGATGGTCAGCGGTTATGGTCTTCCTTGGAAACCTGCTGATTCTGGTATTTATGGACCTCGATAACTGGATGTTTCTGGGGGCCTTCATTATGCTCTTGGGCCTGGCGCCAATAAGTTTGAAACTACTTAAACCGGGGCAGTACGAGGAAGTTTAGAAAACTCCACTATTCTTCTGGCTTTTAATTAAGGGTGTAAACCGATACAAAGGAGTAAGAAATGAATTCAAATAAAACGGAAAATATGAAGATAAAGCTTTCAACATTATGGGTAGTTGCAATGTTTAACTATCTTTATGCGGATGTATTGGGATTTTATAAGCCGGGGATGGTAGAGGGAATAATGGCGGGAGAGGGATATGGTTTTCAATACAATCAAACATTTTTGTTGGGAGCCGCAATACTGATGGAGATTCCGATTGTCATGGTTTTCCTGTCCCGGATATTGAAGTATGAAGCGAACCGCTGGGCAAACATCATCACAGGTATAATCATGACTGTTGTCATTCTCTATACAATGACTATGACACCGTGGTGGGCTTATTATATATTTTTTGGAACTGTAGAAGTTGTGGTTACTGCACTAATTTTCTGGTTTGCATGGAACTGGCCTAAGCAGTAAGGTTAGCCCTAATAATATACTTTCATTGTTCGCAACTGCGCACGTGAGGATACACTAATGAAAGCAATTGTCTATCATAAATATGGCCCCCCCGATGTTCTTGAATTAAAAGAGGTGGAAAAACCTGCTCCCAAAGACAATGAAATTTTGGTAAAAGTTCAGGCAGCGTCCGTAGGTGCATGGGACTGGCATACCATGCGAGCTGACCCGTTCATAGTCCGCCTAATGGGCGGGGGGTTTCTAAAACCAAAAAACAAGATACTCGGATCTGAAGTTGCGGGGCGGGTTGAAGCAGTTGGTAAAAACACAAAGCAGTTTCAGCCCGGTGATGAGGTATTCGGGGACATATCCGAGTGTGGTCTGGGCGGTTTTGCCGAGTATGTATGTGCCAGGGAAGATGCATTGGTGTTGAAGCCCGCCAGTACGACATTCGAGGAAGCAGCAACCGTGCCTATAGCGGCAGGCACCGCCTTACGGGGCCTGCGCGATAAAGGACGGATTCAGCCGGGGCAGAAGGTTTTAATCAATGGCGCCTCTGGTGGTGTGGGTACCTTTGCGGTGCAGATTGCCAAATCGTTCGGGGCTGAAGTAACTGCCGTGTGCAGCACGAGGCATTTGGACCTGGTGCGCTCGATTGGTGCAGACCAGGTCATTGATTACACCGGGGAAGATTTCACCAAAAATGGGCAGCGATATGACCTGATTTTTGCGGTTAACGGATATCATCCGATTTCAGATTATAAGCGTGCATTAAGTCCCAAGGGAATTTATGTCGCGGCCGGAGGTTCCATGGCTCAAGTGTTCCAAGCTTTGCTCTTAGGACCATGGATTTCAATGACCGGGGGTAAGAAAATGGGTGCCTTGATGCCGAAACCAAACCCAAAGGATTTGGTTTTCATGAAAGAGCTTCTTGAAGCCGGCAAAGTGGTTCCTGTTATAGATAGGCGTTACCCGTTAAGCGAGGTTGCTGAAGCTATCCGCTATCTTGAAGAGGGACACGCCCGAGGAAAAATAGTAATATCCATGGAGCATAATAACAAAACCAAACAGAGTGCCGCACCAGTGGAAACCCGGTGAAAACGAGAAGGCGGACCATTGGACTGAGGTCATGGCGCCTATAATTTTAGATATAATTATACCGGGGCAGCGCCAGGAACTTTAGAAAACTCCACCATGTTAGTAATAGATATATTCAAAGAATGACCATCACCTTCGACCATAAAACCCCCATCTACCTGCAGGTGGCCCGCATGATCCGGGATTCGGTGGTCTCCGGGGACCTGCCCGAGGAGGGCCCGATCCCCTCGGTGCGGCAGGTATCGGTCGAGCACGGCCTGAACCCCCAGACGATACTGAACGCCACCCATCTGCTGGTGGATGAAGGCATACTGGAGAAACGCCGGGGGGTGGGCATTTTCGTCAAGCGTGGGGCCCGGGAGCAGGTCCGGCAGCGGGAACTAGCCGAGCTTAAACAGCGCCATATCCCGGAGCTGGTGAACCGCGCCCGCCTGTTGGGATTGAGCGCCCGGGAAACAATTAAATTAGTACAGGATAATTTCAAGGAGCAGCCCCATGGATGAGTTGATCCGGATTCAGGGAGTGTCCAAGTCCTTCGGCTCTACCCTGGCTTTAAACGATGTCAGCCTGGAGATCCCCGCCGGCCGGATTGTGGGGCTGGTGGGGCCCAACGGCGCCGGTAAGACCACCCTCTTACGGGCGCTCACCGGTGAAATCGCCTACCAGGGGCGGATAGAGGTTTTCGGCCTGGAACCCCACGCCCAACGGACGCACCTGATGGCCAATACCGGTGTCATTCACGATGTGGCGGTACTGCCGCCCTGGATGAAAGTACGCCAGGTGCTGGACTTTACCGCCGGAGTGCATCCCGGTTTCGACCGTGGAAAATGTGAACAGTTTCTGTCCCATACGGCAGTGACTATGGGCAAGAAAGTACGGCAGCTCTCCAAAGGGATGAAAACCCAATTGCACCTGGCGCTGGTGCTGGCCACCGAAACCCGTCTGCTGGTGCTGGACGAACCCACGCACGGGTTGGATATCCTGTTCCGCAAGCAGCTTTACACCTCGGTGCTTCAGGACTATTACGATCAGCACAAATCAGTGATCATCTCCACCCACCAGGTGGAGGAAGTTGAACACATCCTGAGCGACGTGATCTTCCTCAGGGACGGCCGCGTTCTGCTCGACCTGACCATGGATGATTTTCGGCAGACTTTCGTGCAGCTGGCCACCGGGGAGGAACAGGCCGAAGCCGCCCGGGGCCTCAAACCGCTCACCGAACATGACCTTTTCGGCAAGAAGATATTCCTGTTCAAGGGTGTGGACACCCAGACCCTGGAACCGCTGGGTGAGGTACAGGTACCGTCGGTGGCGGATGTATTCGTAGCCATCATGGGAGGTACGGCATGAAGCAATTCGCAACCCTTCTCCTTCGTGAGGTGGCCGAATGGCGCCTGCTGCTGATTGTGGTGGGCATACTATACGTCTTGGGACTGGCGGGCTCGGCGGTGGGAATCAACCGGCTGGCGGATGAGCTGGTGAAGGAAAGTGCTGAAATCAAATTGAATGTGCACTCGGATCAGGACGATTCGGTCGGGGATGAGAATGTGTGGGCTGAAGAGGAAGATGATTGGGAATACGATGATGACGAATGGCTATCACCTCGGGACTTTATGAACTTTGGCTGGCCCGCTCACTTTCTGCTGAAGGGACGGGAGGGGCTGCTGCTGTACGTCTGGGCCCATATGCTGCGGGGCGGCCTCTCGGCCATAAACCTGTCGCTGGTTTTCCTGGCGCTCTTTTACCTGGTGGACTCCCTCTACAAGGAGCGTGCCGACCGCTCTACCTTTTTCTACCGTAGCCTCCCGGTGAGTGACAACGCCTTGTTGCTCTCGAAATTGGTGGTGGGAACTACCGGCTTCCTGTTATTGTCCTATCTGCTGGGAGTGATATGGGTCTTGTTCTCACGACTGGTGTTCCCGGCAGAGTTCTCCCATTTGCTGGAGGGAAACGGATTATCCCTGTCACAAATGGCTTTATTAGACCTGGTCGGCGACTGGTTTGCATTTCACCTGCTGCAGTTCCTCTGGCTGCTGCCCTATGCCCTTTACCTGATGTTCATCTCAGCGATTGTCCGCAGCCGGCCCCTGCTGATTGCGTTGGGGGCGCCCTTCTTGCTGGCGCTACTTTTACGCTACTCTATCGGGACGGTGGAGCCGCTGGCGGTACTGCTTAGTAATCTTCATGCTCTGGGAGCCGTTTTGCTGGGAGAATGGCGCGGCGGCCCCCCCCAGGCCCTTCGCCCTGATGAAACCCTGGAACTATTCGGCGGCTTCGGTGCTTATATTCTTAACGCTCGCACTTTTATTTCCATCCTGGCCGCCGCCGGGTTGGCATTCGGCACTCGGCTGGCATACCAGCGCAATTTCACCACTTCCTAAGCCGGCCGGGAGTTATGATTATTGGACTGGAATGGGTATTGGGCTGTAGCTTTTATAGTGGCGGGGACTAGTACCTAACTGTGATCCAACCGGTACTATCCTGCAAATGGCATTTAGCTACTTGTAGATTGGAGAGCTGAAATGGAAGAACAAGCTACCACTGATAACGGCGATCTGGTGCTTCTGAAGCGGCTGATCGGCATCTTTACCATGCCGCGGGCAACTTTTAGCTCCTTAATCGAGTCTATTAGTACGGTTGATATCCTTATCCCGGTGGTTGTCGTGCTGGTCATTTCGTTGGGTACGCAGCCGCTGGTAAGACCGATTGCGATTGAGGAGCAGACCCAGCAGATCCTCCAGCGCGATGACCTTGATGATGACCAGAAGGACGTCATCCTGGACCGCATGGAGCAGATGGGTGAGCGCATGAGCGGTCCCTTAGGCTATTTGATAGTCGTGGTCGCGACCCTGGGTTGGTATGCCATATTAGGGGGCGTGATCATGTTCTTCGGGTCTTTCATCCTGGGAGGACAGGCGTCGTTCAAGGACACGTTTGGTGTGGTGGTATACGCCCAGCTGGTGAGCGTGGTGGAACTGATTGTTAAAATTCCACTGATCGTCCAGACCCAGACCCTGCGGGTGGAAACCGGCCTGGCGTTGCTACTGCCCGGCAGCCTGGACGGCACCTTGCTGTACCGCTTCTTCCACCGCCTGGACTTTTTCAGCATCTGGCGGATATTCCTGCTGGCGCTGGGAATGGCCCTGCTCTATCGGGTTGACGAGAAGCGCTCCCAACGCATGCTCTTCGGTGCCTGGGTGTTGGTCATGTTCCTCCTGGCTTGGCTATTTGACGGCCGGGGTATCAGCTAAGGGAAAATTGCCGGTTGCCGCTGGCCGCGATTGCTCCCGCCGGCCCTGGCGGACAACTGAACTTAGACGGCTCTTAACCTTGTGCTGGTCTTGGGCGTCTAATACTTCTAGGGTGAAAAATGAAATCGTTTGGTAAACTAGCTATTTTACTTACATTCGGCACTGGTCCCTTAGCGGCCCAGACCACCCCGGCTCTGTCATTGGATCAGCTGATCGCCATCGGGCTGGATAACAACAGTTCCATCCGGCTGGCAGAGCGCAATCTGTCCGCGGCCAAGGCCGAGCGACGGGGTTCTTACTCCGGTCTGATTCCCTCGCTGCAGGCCTCAATTAACCGGGATTTGAACCCCCAGGAAATCGAATTAGCCGGTGGCTACGTCGTCAAGCCCCGGCCCTATAGCTCCTCCATGTCGGTTTCCCAGACCCTGTTCGACGGCGGGGCCGCCTGGTACAACAAACGCGATGGTGACCATGCCGTGGCCGCGGCCCGGTCCCGGTACGATCAAGCCCGGCTGCAAATGTTTCAAGGCGTGAAGGAAGCATACTTCCGCTACCTGTCCAACCAAGAAATACTGGAAGTGGCTCGGGAGGCGTTGGAGCTTAGCCGCCGGCAGCTGGAACTAGTGGAAGAACGTTATCGCCTGCAAGCGGTGCGGGAGTCGGACCTGCTCAAGGCCCGGGTCAGCAAAGGCCAGCGGGAAGCTGATTTCCATCGGGCCACCCAAGTATTGACTACCTCCGCAACTGACCTGAATATGGTAATTGGCCAGGATCCCCAGGTGCCGATCAATGTGCGCCGTGATACTATGGCCATCGCACCCATCCTTGATCGGGAGCTGGCCTACAGTCTCCAGAAGCGTAACAACCCCGATTTACGAGCCCAGGAGCTGGCGGTGGAACGGGCCTGGCTGCAGGCCAAGGCGCAGCGGGGAGCGATGCTGCCCACCGTCACCCTCAGATATTCCGGTGACGCCTCCGGTGGCGCCTTATCCGATGCTATCGACTTCACAACCATTAACAATAACAGCGCCACCAGATTGAATATTTATTTCCCCCTGTTTTCCGGACTACGAAATAGCTCCGGTTACAAACGGTTACGCTATGCCGCCCTGGCCGAAGAGGAGCGCCTGGACGCCACTGAGCGGGAGCTGCGGCGGCAGCTGGAAAATACCCTGTCGAACCTGGAAGCGTTGCATAAAATTCACCCTATCAATCAGGAGGTCCTGGCTTCGGCTCAGGCGGATGTGCGCCTGGCCAACGAGCAGTACCGCCTGGGGGCGATTGCGATCCTGGACTTGCTGGACGCCCAGGTATCCCTGATCACCGCCCGAAGTACCCTGGTGCGTACTACTTATGACATCAAAATTTCCGCCGCCAAACTGGAGGCCCTGATGGGAACTATCTCTGAATGAAGCTGGACCTGAAAAAGTATCTCAATCGTAAGCGCCTGCTGATCGGGGGTGCCATAATCGTGGTTATCGCCTTGATCATTGTGCGAAATGTGGGCTCGGATGATGAGCGGGACGAGCGCCGTAAAGGGCCGCCCATCGCCGTACAGGTGGAGAAAGTCCGCCGGCAACAGGTGGAACAGGCCATTACCGCCGCCGGGAAATTGCGGCCGGTTTTCGAGACCGAGATTTCCTCTACCATCAGTGCCCAGATCATGGAACTGCGAGTGGATGAAGGCGACGAAGTGCAGGCCGCGGATGTACTGGTAATCCTGGATCGGGCCCGCTACGCGGCCGCCTTCGAACGGGCTAGGTCGGCCTTGCGGTCGGCCCGGGCGGGCCAAAAGCTAACCAGGTCGGAGCTGGGCCGCGGCAAGCAATTGTTCGATAAAAAACTGATCAGCCTCCAGGACCTGGAAGCACTGGAGGCGGCCTCCGAATCGGCCCTGGGCACCCAGGAACAGGCCGAGGCCACCCTGGAGCAGGCCCAAGATGATCTGGACAAGACCACCCTGGTGGCCCCTTACGATGGCGTGGTGACCAAGCTCAATAAGGAAGTAGGTGAAATGGCCCTGGGGTCCACTTTCCAGGCCGACGTCCTGCTGGTGATCTCGGACCTGTCCATGATGGAAGTGGTAGTGGATGTAGACGAGACCGACGTGGTGGACATTGAGATCCTGGACCCGGTGGAGATCGAAGTGGACGCTATCCCCGATACTACCTTCAGCGGCCGGGTGTCGCGAGTGGCACACTCGGCTACCATTATCGGGCAGGGCACCCAGGAGCAGGCCACCAACTTTGAAGTGGTGGTTACCCTGGACATCAATCAGGAAGCCAGCCGCATCGATCCCCGGCTGCGACCCGGCATGTCAGCCACCGCCACCATCATCACCGCCCGCCATGATGAAGTAGTGGCCGTCCCCATTCAGGCCCTGGCCGCCCGGGAACCGGTAGTGCCCGACGAGGAAGGTGATACTCCTGAAGAAGGCCCCCAGCGGCGCCGTGGTGGGAAGCGCGGTTCCGGCAATGGGAATCCCGATAGTGACGGCGATGATAAGGGTCCGGGGCCCGGCAAACCGGAAGTGATCGAGGTGGTCTTCGTCATCCGCAAGGACACCACCGGCGCCAACCCCGGATTTTTCAGTAAACTGTTCAAGCGCAAACCGGTGGAGACAGTTGAGCAGCGCCCGGTGAAACTGGGAATATCATCCGACACCCATTATGAGATCTTATCCGGCCTGGAAGCCGGGGAAGAAATAGTGATAGGAAATTACCGGGCGGTCAGCAAGGAGTTGCAGGATGAAAGCCGCATCAACCGCAAGGAAAAGGGTGACCGCGGCAACAAACGGAGGCGCCGCCGATGAGTGCCAGCAGTGCGCCCGGCAACAGCCTGATTACCTTCCAGGGAGTCACCAAGGTCTACGACATGGGCAAGGAGCAGGTCCATGCCCTGCGCGGGATCGACTTGAAAATCCGTCCCAACGAATACATCTCCATCATGGGGCCCTCCGGCTCGGGTAAATCGACCCTGATGAATATCATCGGCTGCCTGGACACTCCCACCGGGGGCCGCTACGAGTTTGAGGGTGAATTGGTCTGCGATGTGGCCGGGGAAGAAATTTATAAGATGGATGACGACCAATTGGCCAGTATCCGCAATAGCAAGATCGGGTTCGTCTTCCAGACCTTCAATCTCCTGTCCCGCACCACCGCTCTGCGCAATGTGGAACTGCCCTTGATCTATGCCGGTGTGCCCCGCCGTGAGCGCCTGAAACGGGCCTACCATTCGTTGGAGCAAGTAAATCTGGCCGACCGCGCCGAGCATCGCCCCAGTGAGCTCAGTGGCGGCCAGCGGCAGCGGGTGGCCATTGCCCGGGCACTGGTGAATAACCCGGCCATCATCCTGGCCGACGAGCCCACCGGAAATCTGGACTCCACCACCAGCCAGGAGATTATGGTTCTGCTCGATGCCCTGCACGCGCGAGGTAATACCATTATCCTGGTAACCCACGAACCGGACATCGGCGCCCACGCCCACCGCACCATTCAAATTCTGGATGGCATGATTGACACGGATGTGCTCACCACCAACGGCAAGGCCGGCGGGCGGTGATCGAGATCCTGCGCATCGCCGGGTCGGCCCTCTGGGCCCATAAATTCCGGGCCCTGCTCACGACCCTGGGGATCGCTATCGGCATTTTCACGGTGGGCGTGGTGATGGCCATCATCGAAGGGCTGAACGCCTCCTTCTCCGAGCAGATTTCCAGCCTGGGTTCGGACGTTATGTATATCGACAAGCGCAACTGGTTTCAAGGCCGGGAGGGGTGGCTGCTCCATCGCCAGCGGCGCAATATCGGTATGGACGCAGCCGACTATATCCGTGAGCGGACGCAATACATCAGCCATGTCAGCCCCCGTATTTACCAGCGGGGCAACCTGAAGTATGAGGACCAAAGCTTGGAGCGGGTGGCGGTACTGGGGGTGCATTCAGATATGGGGGTCATCACCGGCGCCGACGTCGTGGCCGGGCGCTATATATCACCGATTGACACCAAGCACCGGAAAGCGGTGGCCGTTATCGGCGATGCGGTTCGGGAGAACCTGTTCGAGTTCAAGGACCCCGTGGGCCTGAAACTGACCATCAGCGGCCGCAAATTCCTGGTGATCGGCCTGCTCGACAAACAGGGGCAAATGCTGGGCCGTAACCTGGACAATATGGTTTATATTCCGGCCGAGACCCTGTTGAAAATGTTCGGCCGCCGCTGGCGGAATATCACTATTGCCGCCAAGGCGTCAGACCCGGCATTGTTGGACGAGGCCCAGGATGAAGTGGAAGGGATCATGCGGCGCTACCGCAAACTGCGCCCCGGCGAGGAGAACGACTTTGCCATCAACCAGCAGAGCGCCCTCCAGGAGCTCTACGATAACGCCACCCGGATGTTGTGGATGGTGGCTATGGGCATCGGCAGTATCGCCCTGATCGTGGGGGGCGTGGGGGTAATGAATATCATGCTGGTGACCGTCACCGAGCGCACCATGGAGATAGGTATCCGCAAAAGCCTGGGGGCTCGCCGGCGCACAATCCTCTGGCAGTTTCTGGTGGAAAGCATGGCCGTCTCGGCGTTGGGTGTCATGCTGGGCTTCGGCCTGGCTTCGGCCACCGCCATGTTCATCCAGAAATCCACCCCCCTGGCGGCCCGCATTCCTCCCACCTGGGGCCTGCTGGGCATCGGTGTGGTGGTGGTAGTGGGCTTGATTTTCGGGCTCTGGCCGGCCACCAAGGCCGCCCGGATGGACCCCATCGAGGCCTTGCGCTACGAGTAATGGGTGACTACCTGCATATCGCCCTGCGCTCCATCATGAGCAACAAGCTGCGCTCCGGCATGACCCTGCTCGGTGTGGTGATCGGGGTCTGGGCCATCACCAGCATGCAGGCGGTGGTCACCGGCTTCGACCGGGCCATGGAGGACGAGCTCAGTGCCCTCGGTTCGGAGACCTTCGTGATCCAGAAGTTTCCGGCCATCGTCGTGGGCCACTCGTGGCGCAAATACGCCCGCCGCAAGGACTTAACCTACGATGACGCCCGCCACTTGGAGACCACCAGCGACAATATCCAGGCCGCCACGGCGGTAGTCGAGGGCTACGGCAAGACCATCAAGTACCGCGACAAAAAGACCGCCCCCACGGTCAAGGTCATCGGTACCATGGCCGGCTACCTGATCAGTACCTCCCAGGAGTTGGGCGCAGGCCGTTTCCTCACCGGGAATGATGTGCTCCATGGCCGCCAGGTGGCGGTGCTGGGCCGCGATGTGGCCACCGAACTGTTCCCCTACAGCGACCCCATGGACCGGAATGTGCTGGTGGGCAATCAAGGTTTTAAGGTGATCGGTGTATTGGACCAGGTGTCCAGCTCCTTCGGGGAGTCGGCCGACAACGTGGTGATCATCCCCATTACCGCCTACCAGAAAGTGTTCACCTCTGGCCGCCGCTGGATGTCCAGCACGGCCGTGATCGTGCGGGCCTGGGACGTGGCGAAACTCGATGAGGCCATGGATGAGGCGGTGGCCCTGCTGCGGGTGCGGCGCAAAGTGCCGTTGAATGAGGAAAACGACTTTGAGGTGCTGACGGCCGAATCGATCATGAGCACCATGATGGATTTCACCAAGTATATCCGCCTGGCGGCTGTGGGGATTGCCGGAATATCGCTATTGGTGGCCGGTATCGGGATCATGAATATTATGCTGGTCTCGGTGATGGAGCGCACCCGGGAAATCGGGATCCGCAAGGCGGTGGGCGCCAAGCGCCGCAATATCCTGCTGCAATTCTTGATCGAGGCGGTGCTGCTCTCGGAGTTCGGCGCCTTCACCGGCATCCTGGTGGGCGTGCTTACCGCTTTGGCCCTCTCCCCGCTGCTGAATATGGATGCCCGCGTACCCGTGTGGGCCATCCTGTCCGCTATCGGCTATTGTTCGGCCATCGGCATCTTCTTCGGCCTCTACCCGGCCAATAAGGCCTCCCGCCTCGACCCCATCGAAGCCCTACGGCACGAGTGAAGCTAGGGGCTAGGGATTGGGGTATACCGCAGTAGAGTCACCCTGAGCTTGTCGAAGGGCGACGGCCCTTACCGCAACAATACCATCTTCTTCGTCAGGCTGAATTCACCAGCCTGCAACCGGTACAAATAGACCCCCGAACTCACCGGCTGCCCGATATTATTGGTGCCCTCCCAAACGACCGATTTATTGCCCGCCGCCTGCTCACCCTGGATTAACGTCCGCACCTCCCGACCCATGATGTCATAGATGGCCAGCGTAATCCGGCTGTCCTGGGGCAACTCGTACCGGATCGTGGTGCTGGGGTTGAAGGGGTTGGGGTAGTTCTGGATCAAGGAATAGGTCTTGGGCAGTGGTGCATCTTTTGAGGTGGGTGGAATAGATTTAATCATCCCGACAATATTGACTTCATTCGACGGCGGAGAATACTGGAAGGCGGCATCCCTCGCCTTGACGTGATAATACCAGGTCGCCATCGGCGGCCCGACGATGACATCGCGATCGGTAAAGGAAGTATCTGACGTCCAGCCTATGCTCCCATACGAGTGACCTTCCTCTTTGCGATAGACATAATACCGAGTCACATCGGGCTCCGGGCTTTTCTCCCAGATAAGGTGTACGTTTTCACCCCATCCTGCCGTTTGCTGCAGGTTGGTCGGCGCGGAGGGGGCGAGATCCAAACCCCGGTAGTAAAATACACTATTTATAGAGGAGACATGAGTGCCATTATAATAATTCTGGTCTGCGATAACGATTCCTTCAGCCCCGTCCAAAAACGTTGTGCCTGAAGCGTGCTTATACACCAGGCCTTTGTACACGAGAAAATCGGTGATACTGGAACCCAATGCAGCTCGCAAATCCCAGAGGGCGCCCGACCAGATCATGCCGTTGGCATGCGCAGAGTATTTGGAATTAAGGTATCTGCTATCTGCAGCGCACCACGCATATTCTACATCATTATAATTGTCATCGTTGAAGTATGTCTTACTGTTTAATATTTCCCTGAGATCACCAGTATCTGTACATCTCGTAACCCATTCGCCAATTTGCGGATCACTGGTGAATGAAGCGGCATGATAGTCGGAGTACCCTTCATGCATGGCACTTTGGTAACCTCCGCCGCCTAACCCGATATAACCAGAGACAAGGTGAGTGTATTCGTGATAAATCACGTCATTTTGCTTGGCCAGGTCCCAAAATATTGATATTCCGTGCCCAAAATATAACCTCATAGTTCCCCAGTTTGCGACGGCATTATCGTGGCCGTAAGGGTAAGAATCATGAACAGACGCCAGGACCTGCACCCCAAGGCCAGAAAAGCCAACTGCTTGCCAATAGTCTACATAATACTTATCAACATGGTAATAGACATTAGCATCATCAAAGTGCGTGCTATCATGTTGTGTATAGCTTGGGGGTGTATACTGAAAATTCCTCGATGCGCTGAAGGCGTCACCTAAATTGTCATTGGTTGCCTCGATATAGGTCCCATCAAGGTAATAGCCAGCGCCTAGCAGCCGGGGTATGGTGACAGTCGTTAACGAACTGTTAACCGGGTCCTTCGGGTACACATTTCCGGTTCCACCAATGCGCATGTACCGTTCAAAATAGATTTCAACCTTCCCCGTTCCTGCGTTTACCACGGCTTCCCATTGATTCAATCCCAGGCGATAAGCCAAAAACGGCGCATCCCCCGGAACAATAACCAGCTCAGATTCACTTTCTCTAAGGTCCGATTTTTCCATGTTGAAAAATGCTAAGGCTCGTTCTCGGGCTTCTTCTTCAGAAATAACCGCATTGGCTGGTGCGGTGGTATTAGTATAATACCTCCCGCCAGCCATGTGGATCGTCTTATCGGCGCCAACCGCCACGGAATATTCCGCACCATATACAGGGATACCATCATACGTCTGCTTAAAATCAATGTGGTAGACATCATTATCTTCGAAAGCGCGTAACAGAACCAAATCCGAAAGATCTCCATCCATCCTGAAGATGGCCCGGTTATCCTTCAGAAACTGACGGGCGATCTCATCTGGACGGTTGAGTCCGGCATACGGTTTTGACTTGAAACCGTAGATGGTGGCTGGTGTACCGGTCTCTGCGTGCCAACGAATGAATACCTTCCCACCGTGTTGTTGATTAAAGTGCTGCCAGGCTTCCTGTTGCGCATTATCTGGAAGAACTTGAGCCAAAGCAAAACTGGCAAGTGCCGCCAACAGCCCTGAGATGTAACCAATTCTACGCATCGCTAGTTCTCCTTTAGGTCCATTATTCGTCGTTTATTCTTTCGGAATGAACAGGTCCGGCTCTCTGGCCATAAATGGCGTGAGTTTCGTGATCTCATCCGGCTGATCAATGTCGACCATATAGAGATAAAGGTCCTCATTCCTATACGGGTCAGGATTTTCATCTTTGGCAAACACGATCTTTTGGCTGTCATTGGACCAATTCCAAAAAGCACCTACCGTATTATCAACGGGTATTTCCGATACTTCGCCGTTATCTAATGAAAGAGTCCAAAAACTATTGGCTTGGCCGTACTTACCCCTTTTAAAGGCGGCATACTGTCCATTAGTGGAAAGGCGGAATCCTTCTTCGCTTACATTATTCTGTGTTATGCGCTGCTCAATAGTTCCCGTGGTGGAATTCAGACTATAGATCTCATTTTCCGGCCATTCACCAACGAGATGTGGGGATTCCGGCTCTTTGTTCAAACGTGCAATTGCATAAATTTGGCTGCCTGTGGGTCCCCACTGGTAATCACCATGAAACCAAACGGTATCGCCTTCAAAAACGCGCGGCGGCTCGCCTGCAATCTTGAAATCATGATCGTTTTTCCCATTTGAATCAACTATCCCGGTTGCAAATACAGCACCTGCATAGCCCGACCGCATGAAGAGTATTTTATCTCCCTCCGGGCTCCATCGGGGCCAGCGGGCTGCAGAACTAACTTGCCGCAGTACATGTTTATCGCTTCCATCGGCATTCATTATCATGATCACGTAGCCCTCGAAAGCCCACATCAGCTGGCATACAATTTCTTCCCCATCGGGCCTCCAGTGCGGGTATTCCATGATTGAGGGAGCGGATGATTTGCCAATGACATATTTGTCCCCCCAATCACCAGGGAAGACAACCGTATCCCCCTCTACGGCCACAGGAATCAGCTCACTTCCATCTAGGTTCATGGTATAAAGTCCAAGGGGGCCTACGGTGGTATCCGTCATCACAAATACCAACATGGCCTGTGATTCTTCTTCCGGGCCGTTAGGATCCTTCCCGCAAAATGAGGCCCCCCAAAGCAGGGCTGCCAGCAGGATGATGACTCTGGTGCCTCTTGCCCGCGAAACTCTAATCTCGTTAAAACAAGATACCATTTCAAGAAAAGTTAAGGAAAAGGATAAAAAATGTCAAGTAATTACTGCACAGAGGCGGGATAGCGCATTAACTGAAAATAAATGTAACCTGTAAGCTGTTCAAAATCGGCCTTAACCTTCCCGAACCTTCGAGAAAACCGAAAACGGAGGATACCTGGCTATGGGGAAAAATGCTCGCCAGCCTCCGGAATCGGCCGGACCAATCTCCTTGTTTTATTTCTCCCCTTCCTGTAATTTCATCAACCGGGATTCAAGCATGGCATGATTCTTGTAAACTGCGACGAAAAACAATGAAAAAACAGACGGTCTCAGCAGAACAAATCCGCAAAATCGCCCGCCTGGCCAAATTGCGCCTGGCCGAGGATCAGTGTGCCCTCTATACCCGCCAGATCAATGCCATCCTGGAGCACGTCAAGACCCTGGAGCAGGTGGATGTTTCCGGGGTTGAGCCGCTGTCACACGTGCTGGAGCTGGTGAACGTCAGCCGGGAAGACCGGCCTGCTGTTTCCCTGGCGCGCGAAACGGTCCTGGCCAACGCACCGCAGCGGGCCATGGACGGCAGCCAAGATCAACGGGCCACGGACGGCGAGTTTTTCCTGGTGCCGGGAGTGCTTAAGACCGGCCCATGACTGCGGCCGGCATTATTCCTGCCCGCTACCAATCCACCCGGCTCCCCGGAAAAGTTCTTCTGCCCCTGGATGGTCACCCCATGCTATACCATGTATACAGCCGGGCCAGTCAGTGCCGCACACTGCGGGAAGTGATCGTGGCTACTGATTCTGAGGAAGTTGCCACCGCCTGTAACCGGCTCCGGATGAAGGTGGTCATAACCGGCGCGGGCCACGCCAGCGGCACCGACCGGGTAGCGGAGGTGGCCGCCGATCTCAAGGATGACCTGATCGTTAATATTCAGGCCGACGAACCGCTGCTCAAGCCTGAGGTAGTGGACCTGTTGGTGAGACACATGCAGGACCATCCCGAGTTGCCGCTGGGCACGGCCGGTTCCACTTACCTCACAGAGGATGAGCGGCAGGACCCGGGGGTGGTCAAGGTAGTGGCCAACGATTTTCTGGCCGCAGCCTTTTATCGCCGGCCGCCGGCAGAACCCGGGCCGGGGACGGTCTTGCGCCACATCGGACTGTACGTTTTCCGCCGGGATTTCCTGCTCCAATTCAGCGCGCACCCCCCCGGCAAGCTGGAGCGAAAGGAAAAATTGGAACAGTTGCGGGCCGTGGAAATGGGCGTGCCCATCGCTGTAATATCGGCCGGCTTCCATTCAGTGGGCGTGGATACGCGCCAGGACTACGAGTTAGTGCAGGACCATTGGCAAGAATTTACCAGTAGTAGTTATGAGCGCGTCGAAGCAGCCGGTTAAATACATATTTATTATGGGCGGGGTCATCTCCGGCCTGGGGAAAGGCATCCTCTCAGCCTCCCTGGGGTACCTGCTCAAGTCCCGGGGTGTAAAGGTAACCATCCAGAAGCTGGACCCGTACTTAAATGTGGACCCGGGCACCATGAATCCCTACCAGCATGGGGAAGTGTTCGTGCTGGACGACGGCTCGGAAACCGACCTGGACCTGGGACACTACGAGCGCTTCACCGACATCAACATGTCACTGCTCAACAACACCACTACCGGCCAAGTCTACTGGGAGGTGCTCAGCCGGGAACGCAGGGGAGACTACCTGGGCCAGACCATCCAGGTGATTCCCCACATTACCGATGAGATCATCCGCCGCATCAAACTGGTGAATTCCCGCCGCAAATTCAACCTTATTATTTGTGAAGTGGGTGGCACGGTGGGAGACATCGAAGGTCAACCACACCTCGAGGCTATCAGGCAATTATGCCTGGAAGTAGGGCGGGACAACTACCTGGTTATGCACCTGACCCTGGTGCCGTTCATTGGCAAGAGTAACGAGCTCAAGACCAAACCGACCCAGCACAGCGTGATGCGGCTGCGGGAGATCGGTCTGCAGCCGGACATCCTGGTCTGTCGGACAATGGAGGACCATCACCTCACCGCTGACGTGCGGGCCAAGATCGCCCTGTTCACCAACGTGCTGCCGGCTCACGTCTTTGAATCCCCCGATGTTGACTCTATTTATGAGATACCGTTGATACTTCAGGAGCAAGGTCTGGACCAGGTAGTGGCCGAGCGGCTCGGGTTGGACGTGGTGGAGGACTCCTCGAAATTTCTGCACCGCTTTATCGCTCGTTTCAAGGACCCCACCCACCAGATCACCATCGCCATGTGCGGCAAGTACAACGCGCTCCCGGACGCCTACAAAAGCATCCTCGAAGCGTTCATCCACGCCGGCGTGGAAAATGACACCCGGGTGGAGGTGCGCTGGGTGGACACCGAGGACCTGGAGAAACATAGCGCTCCCGAGAGCGTTTTAAAAGACGTCGCTGGGATCCTGATCCCGGGCGGCTTCGGCGACCGGGGCATCGAAGGGAAGATTATGTCAGCCCGGATTGCCCGGGAGCAGAAGATCCCGTTCCTGGGCATCTGCCTGGGCCTACAGTGTGCCGTGGTTGATTTTGCTCGCTCGGTCTGTGGACTGCAGGATGCCAACAGTACCGAATTCGATCCCGGCACTGCGCACCCGGTGATCAGCCTGCTGGACGAACAGCAGGGGATCGAGAAAAAGGGGGGCACCATGCGGCTGGGGGCCTATAACTGCCAGGTGCAGTCCGGTACCCGGGCCTACCGGGCCTACCGCAAGCCAAAGATCAGTGAGCGGCACCGGCACCGCTATGAGTTCAACAACGCCTACCGCTCGCGGCTTGAGAAAGCGGGGATGGTTTTCAGTGGCATCAATCTGGACCTGGATTTAGTGGAGATCATGGAGCTGCCGGATCATCCCTGGTTCGTGGCCGGGCAGTTTCATCCGGAGCTCAAAAGCCGGGTGGTGCGGGCCCACCCCCTGTTTCGGGAATTCGTGGCGGCGGCTGTCAAGCACCACAATGGGGCTGCTAAATGAAGGTTGGCCAGATCACGCTTTCGGGGGACTCGTTTCCCGTCGTTGCCGGACCGTGCGTGATAGAGTCGCAGGAACACGTGTTGCAGATGGCATCAGCGCTGGCCCAGGCCCGTGACCGGTTGGGACTGGAGCTGATTTTCAAAACCAGCTTCGATAAAGCCAATCGCAGCTCCGCCGAATCCTATCGCGGTATAGCATTGGAGGATGCCCTGCCTATATTCCAGCGAATTCGCACGGACTTTAACCTGCCGGTGGTGACCGATTTTCATACCGCGGAACAGGCGGAACTTTTGCAAGGGGCGGTGGATGCGTTGCAGGTGCCGGCCTTTCTCTGCCGCCAAACCGATATGCTCCAGGCGGCCGCTCGAACCGGATTGCCGGTACTGGTGAAAAAGGGACAGTTCCTCTCCCCCTGGGAAGTGGGTAACATTGCTGCCAAGTTGCGCGCCGGCGGCGGTACCGATTTCGCCATTGTTGAGCGCGGTACCAGCTTCGGCTATCATAACCTGGTGTCGGACATGCGGGCGATTGCCATCATCAAGGAGCAGGGCATCCCGGTGATTTTCGATGCCACCCACTCGGCCCAACTGCCGGGTGAGGGGGACCGGGAAACCGGTGGCCGGCGGGAATATATCCCCACCGTGGCCCGGGCGGCGGTAGCTGCCGGGTGCGATGGAATTTTTATTGAGGTGCACGATCGGCCCGAGCAGGCCCGCTCCGATGCAGCCACCCAGTGGCCTCTGGACCGTTTCGATGAGTTGATGGTCAGCTTGTTGGCCTTTCGGAAGACTTACCTGGAGACCGCCGGTAGTGAATGAGCACGATCTGACCAGGATCAAAGCGGTCAAGGCCATTTTTACCGATGTGGACGGCGTGCTCACCGACGGCTCAATCTACTTAGGGGCTGATGGCCACGAACTGAAGCGTTTCACCGTGGAGGATGGGGTGGGCGTGGCCCTGGCCAGGCAGGCCGGGCTTAAAATCGCCCTGATCTCGGGGCGGGAATCGCAGGCCACACTCACCCGGGCCCGGCAACTGAAAATTGATGAGGTCTACCAGGGCTATCTGAATAAATTGGAGCCGTTCGAGCTGCTGCTTGAAAAGTTGGGTTTATTGCCGGAGGAAGTGGCCTATATCGGCGATGGCTTTATCGACATGCCGATCCTGGAGCGCTGTGGCGTTCCAGTCAGCGTCCCCCATGCCCCGCCCAGGGTGAAGGACCTGGCCATATACATTACAACCAGCGCTGGAGGGCGGGGAGTGCTGTCCGAGGTAGTGCAATGGATCCTGACCCACCAGGGCCGGCTGAAAAAGGTGTTGGAGGCCATGAAAACCGATATTTATAAGGCGGGTTGACCGGTGACCCCCCGATCCCAGGACGTGCAAGCGATCGCCCGGCAAGTGCTCCGGCAGGAATCCGAAGCGGTGGCGGCCCTGGTTGACCGGATTGGTCCCGAATTCGCCAAGGCTGTGGACTGGATTTTTAACTGCACCGGCCGGGTGGTGGTGGCCGGGATGGGGAAATCGGGCCAGATCTCCCGCAAGATTTGTGCTACCCTGGCCAGCACCGGCACCCCGGCGCTCTACATCCATCCGGGGGACGCCCTCCATGGCGACCTTGGGATGGTGGGGCGGTCGGATGTGCTGCTGCTGGTTTCCAACAGCGGCGAGACCGAAGATATACTTCGGATGTTGCCCACGGTGAAAGTACTGGGGGTGCCTATTGTTGCCATCCTGGGCCAGGTGGATTCCACTATCGGGCGCCAGGCCGGCGTGATCCTGGATGCCAGTGTGGAGCACGAAGCCTGCCCTATGGACCTGGCTCCCACTACCAGTACCACCGCTGCCCTGGCCCTGGGGGACGCCCTGGCCATGGCCCTGCTGGAGTTGCGCGATTTCGCCGTTGAGGATTTCGCCCTCTATCACCCCGGTGGCGCCCTGGGCAAGAAACTGCTCACCACTGTGGCGTCCCTGATGCACAGCGGGGACGAGCTCCCACTGGTGCACGAGCAAGACTTAGTGAAGCAAGCCATCCTCACCATTTCCGAAAAGGGGTTGGGGATCACCGGGGTTGTGGATGGCGATGGGCAGCTGCTGGGCGCCATCACCGACGGTGACCTGCGCCGGGGGCTGGAGCGCGACGAAAATCTGCTGCGCCTGGAGGCCAAAGACGTGATGACCACCAATCCCAAGTGGATACTCGATACCGCTCTGGCGGTCAGGGCCCTGGCGGCTATGGAGGATCACGCCATCACCTCTCTGTTCGTTATGAACCAGTCGGACGAACATCATCCCCACGGCCTGATCCACATCCATGACATCCTTAAATCGGGGATTCGCCGATGAAAGCCGGCTGGCTGTTGACTGTCTTCGGGTTAGCGCTGCTCATGGCCTGCGGTAAATCGTCCATTATGAAGCAGCGGGGCGCCAGCCGTGAGATGTTCCCCGACCAGGAAAGCTGGGAAAGCACCATCATCATTTCCCGGGGTAACCGCCTGGTGGCCAGGGCAGAATCCCGCCGAATGATCAAAAATCAAAACCGGCAGGTTGCTCATCTGCTCGGGGATGTGAATGTGGACTTCTACAACGAGGAGGGCCAGCACGTGAGTCTTTTGTTGGCCGATAGCGCCGAGTTCCACCTGGAAACGCACAAGCTCAGTGCTAACGGCAATGTGATCATTCACTCCGATAGTGGGCTGGTATTGCTGACGGAGCGGTTGGACTGGAACGATCAATACGATATGCTTTATACCAATGATTCCGTCGTGTTCGCCTCGAATGAGAGTGATACGCTGTACGGGATCGGCTTCGAATCGGATGTGGATCTGACTCACTGGAAAATATTTCATCCCCGGGGCGTGACTGAAAGGGAGTTCGGCGAAAGTGAATGAGCCTGAAGTGGCCGATGGACAGCTCCTGGAGGGTATCGACCTGCACAAAACCTATGGGCAGCGGGAAGTGGTGCGCGGTGTATCCCTGGAAGTGCGCCGTGGTGAGATAGTGGGTCTGCTGGGACCAAACGGCGCCGGGAAGACCACCACTTTTTACATGATCACCGGCATGATCCGGCCAACCGCCGGCCGCATACGGTTGGGCGGTGAAGATATTACTCCCCTGGCCATGTACCTGCGAGCCCGCAGGGGCCTGGGTTACTTGTCGCAAGAGCCATCGGTTTTCACCCAACTTTCGGTCGAGGACAACCTGCGGCTGGTCCTCCAGGTCAGCGGAATGGAACAGCAGATCCAGGATGAGCGTCTGCAGCAACTGCTGGATGAACTGCATATCGACCACATTCGAAAGAACAAGGCCAATACCCTATCGGGAGGTGAGCGCCGCCGCACCGAGATCGCCCGCAGCCTGGTGCTGAATCCCTATTATATCCTGCTGGATGAGCCTTTCGCCGGAGTGGATCCAATTGCCGTGGAGGAGATCCAACGCATCATTATCCAGTTACGCAGCAACAATATCGGTGTGCTGGTTACCGACCATAACGTGCGGGAGACCCTCAGCATTACCGATCGGGCCTACCTGCTCTATAATGGCAAGTTGATGAAATCGGGAACGGCGGAGGAGTTGGCTGCCGATGAAGAGACGCGCCGGCTTTATCTGGGCCGCAATTTTAAACTGGAACGCCGCCTTACATAGACCTATGCCCTACCTGCAGCAAACCCAGAAACTAGGCCAACACCTGTCACCGCAGCAGATACTGCAGTCTTCCATTCTGCAGCTCAACAGCCTGATGATCGAGGCCCGCATCTTAGAAGAGTTGGAATTGAATCCCGCCCTGGAGCTGGCCGAACCGGACCCGGTTGAAAGCGGTGAAGATGAGGATGAAAACCTGGACGACATAGACTGGGACGAGCTGCTCAACAGTCCCGACGATTTTAATGTCTCGCGCTACGAAGATCACTCCCGGGAAAACATTGAGATTCAAATCGCCGCTTCGGAAGAATTCATGGAGACCCTCACGCGGCAGCTGGTGGACAGTGGGCTGTCCGATGAAACTTTGTCCATCGCTATCGAACTGTTGGGCAACATCAACGACGAGGGCTACCTCTCGATCGAACCGCAGCTGGTGGCGGACCGTATGCAGGTACCTGTCGAGGAGGTGGAAGAGGTCCGGCGGCGGATCATGAGGTTGAGTCCCCCCGGGATTGGCGCGCTGGATCTGAAAGAGTGTCTGGCGGTGCAACTGGAAGTACGCGCTGAGGACGGACTGGCCGTTAGAATTATCGGTGATCACTTTGATGATTTCGCCAACCGGCGCTACAATCGCATTATCCAGGCGCTGGATTGCACCGAGGATCAGCTCCAGGCGGCCATTGATGCTATCTCACAGCTCAACCCCAAACCGGGGATGGGCGAGGTTACTGTCCTGGGCGAGTATATCGTGCCCGACATTATCATGGAAGAGATCGACGGGGAATGGGTAGTCGGTCTAAACGACAATACCCTGCCGGAGCTGCATGTCAGCCCGGTCTACCTGAACATGATCAGTGCTAAGCGCCGATACGATACCGAAACCCGGCAATTCGCCCGGCGCAAGGTGGAGGCCGCCAGGTGGTTTATTCAGGCGATTCAACAGCGACGCCATACCAGCA
This sequence comes from uncultured bacterium, assembly GCA_965372015.1. GTDB lineage: Bacteria > Fidelibacterota > Marinisomatia > SCGC-AAA003-L08 > TS1B11 > JACZSB01. Next base: position 35,448 of record CBDVAP010000015.1, read on the forward strand.
TACGGGTGATGGAGGCTATCATCGTCCGGCAGAAGGAGTTTTTTTCCAACCAACGGGGTCCCCTGAAGCCGATGGTGTTGCGGGATATCGCAGATGACATCGGCATGGACATCTCCACCATCAGCCGGGTGACCAACGGCAAATATGTTCAGACGCCGTATAAGATATACGAACTCAAGTACTTCTTCTCCGAGGGCATGACCACCGATGACGGCGAGGAGGTGTCCACCCGCCTGATCAAGGCCGAGTTGCAGAAGATCATTGACGGCGAGGATAAGCACAAGCCCTTTAACGATGAGCGACTGGCGCAGCGGCTTAAAGAAGAGGGCTATCCGGTGGCCCGTCGCACGGTGGCCAAGTACCGTGAGCAGTTGCAACTCCCGGTGGCCCGGCTGAGAAGGGAACTGTAATTTGCACTATTATAGCAGATACTTTGAGAATTTCCGTGTCGCTATTCCCTAAAGCCAGAACTCTGTTGCTCGTTGGGCTTGGTGCTGCAATATTGGTTTCTATATTAATGATTTCGCAATATACAGCAAGAAGATTCCCAATTATCTGGTTGTCGATCTTAAGCCTGGTAATGGTTGTTGTGCCTCTGATTGCAGTAGCTGCATATCGAATAACAGCAACCAAGGGTTTGACACTCCAAGCCTATGATAGAATAAGGCTGCTTGCGGGGCTGATTCTCGCTGCAAATTTCTACCTAGTGAGCGAAACCAAGGATCATGCACTAATAGAAATATCCGATATTTATGACATAGGCTACACATCGAATCTCGGAGCCTACCAAGACCGATACCTTGATGAAGAATATGTTTATAATTGAATATAGATCGACGAACAAAATGTTGGATCTCCTGCTTAACAACATTGGTTTAATCGTGTTTATCTGGGGATTGGCCGCATGGTCGGTGATCTATGTACTGCATCCAAGTCAGCGGCTAAAACACCGGCCTTTAAATGCCCCTCAGAAAATCTTAAAGAGTTAAGCGCAGTATCGTAGCCCCCTAGAATGATGTACAATCCCGACCAACATCACCGCAGATCGATCCGATTGAAGGGCTACGACTATACCCAGCCCGGGGCGTATTTTGTAACCGTGTGCACGCACCGGTGGATCCCCATCTTCGGTGAGATCATTGCTGGTGAGATGAAAACAAATCCCTCTAGCCTGGTGGTAAAAAAAGAATGGCTGAGAGCGGCCCAAATCAGGTCCTCCGTTCAGCTGGACGAGTTTATTGTCATGCCCAACCATGTGCATGGGATCATTATGATAATGGATGGTATGGATACAGCAAAAACAAATGGTAGGGATACGGCGCGCCGTATCCCTACGGTGGAACGGTTTGGCAAACCGGTATCTGGGTCACTACCCACCATTGTTCGGGCGTTCAAATCAGCTGTCACAAAACGCATTAACATATTGCGATCCACCCCCGGGCGACCTGTCTGGCAGGGGAACTACTTTGAACACATCATCCGCAACGAACGGTCGCTCAACCGGATTAGAGAATATATCCATTACAATCCACAGCGTGTGCATTCGGACCAGTATCATCCAGCCGAGATCGAGGCGTTAGTCCGGTAAAGCGAATGGCAAAAGGATATTCACCCTATTGATGATGATGTTGTAGTGTATGAAACCGAGATCAAATCGAAAGCTTTAGTTCTATCATGAAACAGTTACCCATCAGATCAACCACCATCCTGGGCGTGCGCATCGGGCGCC
>CBDVAP010000016.1:0-35476 GCA_965372015.1 uncultured bacterium
GGCAATGACAACGGCATTGATGTCGGGGTCGGCCAACAGGCTTTCTGTGTCGGTAGTGGCGGACTCAAACCTGAATTTGCGCCCTGCATACGCCCCGGAAGCGCCGCCACTGGAAGCCACGGTCTTCAGTCGTACCCCGGCCTTTTTGAAGGCCGGGATCAGGATCCGGGTAGCATAGTTGCCGGCCCCGATTATTCCCAGGACCGGTTTAGTGGGTGTGGCCGCCGCCGGATGGGCCTCGGGGATCAATTGAATGGTCCTGTCGAACATGGCCTGGGCTTCTTCATGGTATGTCAGCAGGATACCCAGCACCGGCTCGCTGCCGCCGATCAGGTCATATGCTCCGGCAGCCTCTTCGAGGGGGAAGCGGTGGGAGATCAACGACCCGGTTTCCAGGCGATTCCCGGCCAGCATATCCAGCACCGCCTCAAAATTGCGCTGCGCGGTCCAGCGTACGTGGCCCATGGGGTAATCTTGGCCACCCTCTTCGTAATCCGGATCGTACCGGCCCGGTCCATAAGAGCACGATACCTGGAACGAAAGTTCCTTTTCATAAAAGTCGGCCCGCTGGAGCTCCATGCCTGCCACCCCTACCAGGACAATGCGCCCCTTTTTACGGCACATCCGGGCAGCCTGGTGGATAGGCTCATTACTGTCGGTAGATGCGGCGATGATCACCCCGTCCACCCCACGGCCACGGGAGAAAGCCCGGGCGGCGGCCATAGGATCTTCTCCCTTTGAAAGGTCGACAGTGTCAGCGCCATATCTCTGGGCCAGCTCCACCCTGGCGGAATCAAAGTCCAACCCCAGCACCCGGCAGCCCTGGGCCTTGAGCAACTGGACCGCCAGCAGCCCTACCAGGCCCAGCCCAGTGACCACGAATGCTTCGCCGAGTGTGGGTTGAGCCAGTCGTAGCCCTTGCAAGGCAACGGCAGCCAGCACGGTGAAGGCCGCGTCATCATCTGACACGCCCTCCGGCACCTGGGCGCAAAGATTTGCCGGCACCCGTACCACCTCGGCGTGGTGACCATTAGATACTACGCGATCACCTGCCTGGAAGCCCTTTACGCCGACGCCTACTTCCAACACGTCACCTACGTTGCAATAACCCAGCGGGAGGGGCTGGTCCAGCTTGCCCTTAACGGCTTCCATGGCGGGAAACAGGCCATCGGCCTTGATCTTTTCCAGTACCTGGCGCACCTTCTCCGGCTGCCGGCGGGCCTTGTCCAGCAGGTTGGCCCGGGCAAACTCCACCAGCCTACCTTCCGTGCCGAGAGAGATGATACTTCGGTGGGTGCGGACCAGTAAATGCCCGGCCGTCACATTCGGGGCGGGGATATCTGCCAGCTCAGTATCGCCGGTCTTGAGATGTTGCAGTATTTGTTTCATCTGGGTTTCGAGTTTCCCTCTTCTTTGACATTGCGTCCAGAGTATTATTTTGGTGACAACAACAGCGAAATGCTAGTCGTAAATCGTGTTACCAAAACGCATCTGGCGTTCAAGTTCCTCGTATAGTTCCTTGCCGTTGATCAGAAAAAACGGCGATAGATAGTGGTTGTAAATCGTATATGCCTCTTTTTTCACATACTTGCGCACGAACTTTTCCGGGTTCGCCCGTGCCACAACGGCCAGGTCATGCACATGGGTGCGCACGATGTGTTCTTTCCCTTCCACGGTGACACATTTCTTTTCATATACCTTGGGTTCATTGACCGCGACAGGGAACGCGTCACGATTGCATTCCTCGACCGTGTGAACCATCGACAAGTAACTCATTGGTACACCGATTCCGATGACTTTTACATCATGCTCCAATAACTTGACAAAAGGGCTCTCCGGTCCGAACGGAAGATCGAACAGATGATGTCCGCCCAAAACTAAATCCGCGATCTTACCTATTGTCGCGACCGACTTTGTGGGATGCAAACTCCGTTTGCTGCCCTTGTAACGGCGAATACGCTCCGACAACAAGCCCATGCCCGACGGTGTCCGCTTGGCATTAAACGGTTTCTCCATCTTCATCCACTCTTTTGAAAGATCGCGAATGAAAGTCGGAGCGCTGACACTGCCGTCCGGTCCCACAATCTCCAGCAGCATCTCAAGCAATTCCAAGGGATTCAGAGCTGTCCTGATCATGCCCAGCGATCCATGCACAAACACATGGTCGCCCGCCTGAACCCCAAGTCGGTTGACGAGAATGACCTTGTATTTTTCTTTATCCAGAGGGGGTAGCCAGGAAACAAGGCGCTTTCTGAAATTGTATTCCAGCTTTTTCGCTTTGGCGCGGTTCTCTTTATTCAATAATTTCGCCAGAATCTTACGAACAAATATCCTTATGGCATCATCCCTTTTCTCTTGTGTAGGTCCCCTTGGAACATGGGCGTCAAAGGCCCCTCTGAAAAGTCCGGCACCCCCGTTCGGACCACTGCCCTGTCATCCAAGTGTGTCGAAACAAATTCTCCCAGATTCCAGTATTCAACATTGCCCAGAGTGGATATGCTTCGGAACAGGTCATGAAACTGTTCCGGGCAGTGCGTCATTTTCGAGTGCCCAATCAGCATCACAGGAACATACTCGTCGGTTTCGCCGATTTCACTCGATGCCTTGGTGATCATCTTCATCAATGTCCTGGTACTCATCGTGTTAAAATCAGCCATGTAGTAATTGCGACTCAAGATCTTCATGATCTTTGCAATAACACTCATATCTTTCTCACAGATCTTTGTCGGGTAGCGCTTTGCAACAATCGTACGGTTCTTCAGATACTTCGGATTCCTATATTTCAAAAATGCCAACGGATTCCGCAAGGTATAAATCGGTATCTCATAACACAGCCCGTCCTCTGCCTCAGAGGACAGGCTCTCCCGGATTGGCCAGGCGCGAAACGCATGCGGTACCTTGCGGTAGTCGAAACGGCCGTATGTGTTCTGCATTTTGCTGCCCGGCACCACACTGCTGTCGCAGCAGAAACCAAGCCGGGTGAAAAGCGGAAGGAAGTGCTTCGGGTCCTGGAGGGACCACGCGCCAGCTCGAAAACTGTTACACGCATAGTCGTGCCGCACCGGGCGCAGTAATTCCTCAAGAAAGCATTTCCCTGAAACCAGGATTTTCTCAATGACCTCCGACGGTAAAAGGCTGATATCACAGCAGTCAACATCCAATTGAAAACGCCCATCAATATACTTCGCATTGCGCCAAGTCGGGTGATAATGCAACTGCACATCATGTCCGCGCCGGACAGCATCAACCAACTGGTGCCTGATCTTGTCATTATCCTCGGCCAAAGCATTCTCAGGGGAAGCAAAGCGGCTGTAACCCATGTACTGACCATATTCAAAAAAAAGAGAAAGTTTCGCAGAATACTGATCGAAGACATCCAACAGCGCGTTGGTTGGGGCGATCTGTTCACGGCCCACATTGCCGGAACCGTCTCCAAAAAGCTCATAATCAAGGGAGAATATCAGTGCAAGTGGCATTACTGTCCGTTTTGTTTCAATGATCTGTCACTTCTGGATGAGCACGAGCGCAAACTCTCGCGATAGATTTCCATAATACGTTCGGACGAGTTTACCACGGCATTCGCCCGCAATCTAGTGCGATAATCCTCGATGTTCCTTAGCGCATGCGCGATGCTTTCGATCATCGCATCCGTGTCCCTGGAACGAAACAGAATGCATTCGTCTGGGCGGTCAACTGCATCGCTGGCGATCACAGGCACCCCTAGGTGAAGACATTCGCGAATGCTGATTGAATCACCATCGGTGACCGTGGGGCGCACAAACAGATCGCTCTTTGCATAAAGAGCCACCGCATGAAACGGCTCCTCGATAATCAACCAGTTCTTTTCGAGCCCCAGCTCGCGGCGGGCACGCAAAATGCTCTCGCGGTGTTCCTCGTCATAGGTCCCGCTGACAACAGTATAAAGGCCAGATTGCGGAAAGCTTTCCTTTAAGGCTTTCGCCAGGGACACAACCATGTCGAAGGAATATACGTGCATCCCTTTCACGAAATAGCCGAACCAGCCATGCGTACCAACAATAGGAGAAAGAGAGCGAAGGAACTCCTTGATTTCGGGAGATAGGTGGTCGGGGTTTGTGTGAAGAGCGGTGGGGGGCAGAAAAGCCGAGGCAACGGTTATTGCGTCCTTGCGAACGCCGATATCGATCAGCCAGCGGGCTATGCGGTTGCTAACGCAAAATACATGGTGCGCCCGACGCAAGCTGTGTCTCAGTAACCAGCGTAAAATAGCGGGAATATAATCATAGCGCCGCATTAGCTTCTCACTATGAATCGTAAGGAGCGCCTTTTTTCTGCGCAAGGAGGAGATGAAGAGCGCGGAGATGACGACCGCCATCCCATTGTTGTGGAAATGAATGACCGGTTCGCGCACCGTCAGAAGAAACTTGATCCCTGCCCACGCAGTTGCCCCGATCGGCACTACGTGCCGCTCAGGGATCGTCTTTCCCAACTGGTCGTAGACCTGATAGGGAATACCTTCCTTGCGAGCGATCTCAGTGAGGCGCTCCACATGCACGCCGACCCCGCCATAGGGTGGGGGAAGTGCCGCATAAATGGCGATCCTGTCGCTTGGTACGAATTGATCCCGCCTCATTCTTTTAGGTTCTCGCTATGACTGCGGTACAAATCCTTTTTTTCAAGCCTCTCTTCCGGTGGATATAGCGCCTTCTCGTGCTCCAGTATCTCTTCCAGAGCCCAGCGCGTTTTCCGCACCCTTGCCGGGACCCCGCCGGCGACAGTATAGGGCGGGACGGTCTTCGTTACCAGAGTGCCAGCCGCTACAATTGCGCCGCGGCCAATCGTGACGCCCTTAAGCACAGTTACTCTGCTACCAATCCACACATCGTCACCCACAGAGATCGCCTTGAAGCTGTAGATGCCAAAAGGGTCAAATACGAAGTTCCTGCCGTACGAGTGGAAACACGGACGCAACAAGTACATAAGTCCGCGCCGGTAACCCTTTCTCAGTATACAGATAAACCCGCCCGGTAACCTTGCGCATCGAGATATTAATTTCATTGTTCATTTTCCAATTTGCGATTTGATCCGGTATCAAAATCGACCGGAAAGTACGTCTTCAAATAGACTGATCATTGCATCTGCCCGCTTCCCAGTCCGAAACTTCTCGGCCTGCTGACGACCCAGAGTGATCGCCGATGTGATTTCTTGCTGGGAGCGGTTCAGAGTTTTCAGTACCGCCTCCCGAAATGCCTGCGGCTCTTCGGGTGGTACCATTATCGAATGAGTCCCTTCCAGAACCTCAGGGATACCTTCAACATGGGTCGCTACTATGGGCAACCCCGCCGCCAGCGCTTCGGCCAAGGCCAGTCCAAACCCCTCGATTCTGGCCGGATGAACCAGCACATCCGACGAAACCATAAGACGCGGCACATCGTCGCGACGTCCGCAAAAGCGCACTCTACTTGCCAGCCCATCTTGCTCAATGCGAGCCTTCAGGCGTTCCAGCAAACCAGCGTCATCTGGAAAGAAGTCCTCAGGGAAATCTTCGCCGCCCACATAAAGAACTGTCAAATCCTCCTTCTCAAGAACGGATCGCAGCGCTTCATAGATCGTATCAATTCCCTTGCGCTTCAACAAGCGCCCGACAAAGAGCGCAATACGGCTATTCCTCAGAATCCCAAGTTCATCTCTCACCGCGTCTCGATCAGACACAGCTTCGAAACAGTCATTCGGGATCGCGTTCAGAACTGTGCGCGTTCGATTAGCATGGGTATCGGAATACTCCACCCAGTGCCTTGCCGCGTCGTTGGAGATCGCATAAAAACGTGTGCTTCGGTTACTACGAACCGAATATCGCCAGAGTTTGTATTTGGTCGTATTGTAACGCTCTTTCATAAAGACATCATGAATCCCGGCAACATGCCGCGCCCCTGTTCCCCGCGTCACCCAAGCTGCCAGAACCGTCGGCGACACCATGGAGGTCTCAATAATATCGTACCCCTCTTCACGAATCAATCTTCTCAGCCTCAGAATCGCAGGAAACATGCTCACAATCGGGGGATGAATCTTCATGCCGAGAAAACGCACTTGTGGGATGCCCCGGCGCAGCAAATCCTGCTTTGCCCCGGCAACACCCGGCAGGTCCTTGGTGTACATGCTCAGGATATCCGCATGAATGCCGCGTTTGTTCAGTTCCGCCGCCAGTTCCACCGCTAGGCGTTCCGCCCCGCCGAGCTGATAGAACTGGGTCATGAAAATGAGGACCTTCATACTTTTTCCCGCTTCATCAAATCACCTATTTATCGTCGCTATTGCCCATGCCAGATGGACAAAAACCACCACAGCCAACCAGCCTATCGCTATACCCCGTACACTCTTGCGCATGCCTTTTTCTCGCGTGTCGGGCACGGCGGCCAGGATCATCATAACAGGCATGAACTGGGCAAGGTGGCGTTGTTCCAGGGATGTTGCCACAACAATCAGAACATTCATTAACAGGTAGACTGCCAGGAATAGCAAGGGGGTGAACTGTTTTCGGTCTTTGAGGAATGCCCCGATGATTATTATGAACCCGGCGAAAACCAATGGGAGCACGAGAACCTGGTATATGCCGTGGTATCCCTTGATTAGGTGATAATCAATTGCGCCGCTCTTGAAATAGCCCCATAGCGGCATTGGAAAGATCATCATTGAACCACTGCCCAGGACTAGCCGGATGGGCATCGGCTGATTAACGATCATCCGCATGGCGATCGAATCCTCCCGCGAAGACTTCGCGGCAAAAACTACATAGCCTGCAGTCGCATCGAATCGAAATCCCTGGGAAATCTTTATGTAATTTATAAGATAGGAACTCGCGAATAGCAGGGCAATTAAAACCATACCTGCCGCAAAGAGCCGCACCGTATTCAGGCGCCTCTTCCTGAACCAAAACAGGAAGGCCAGGAACCAAAACAAACCGAGTAGAACAATCGACTCGAACCGCAGATACGCCATGGCGGTAACGGAAATGCCTGTGAGTACGCCGGCCAGAAGCAGGTTTCTTGATGTGGGACGATGAAGCCAGCGGACGAGGCCCCAGATGACCAACACGTTGAAGAAGGTTGTGAAACAGTCGCGGAGGAATACCGAGCCGAATAGGATAAATAGCCCACAAACGGCGAAGAGCGTTCCTACCCGACGCAGCCGCCATGCGTCGTTGCCGAACAACTCACGTGCCGTGCGCACGGTGATCGCACCCGTCAGGCCCATCACCAATGCGTTGAACATCACCCCCGTGTAAAGACCGAACTTGAATCCAAGCCACCATGTCGCGGCATAGACCTGCTGCCAGATCAGTACCGCAAGCGGCGCGTTGAAAAGCGGATGGATGTCCGCCATCGTTGTGAACGGTGGCGAAGCGGCAATTTGATTGTAGAAAGTCGGGGCATCGATCGTGCTCTGTACTACGCCGAACACCAAAAGTGAATACTGCTGCGCCAGTCCTCCCACAAACACGCACACACCATAAGTCAGCATAAATGCCCGCTGCTCGGCTCTGCCACTGGGGAAGAGGAGGCTAACTACCGAAATTCCAACGATATGAAATAGAAAAGCTACAAAAAAGGCATCGATAGTTCCGTTGGCATAGCCCTGCATCCCGCTGCCGGCCACAGCCAACAGAACGGACAAAGAGCCGCCAATCGAACCCAACCCGCTGCTCGTGGCGGATCTGTTAAGTCCCGTAGCGTCACGGTCCCCCCGCTCCTCGCCAGGGGAGTCGTTTGGCCTTGGTTCAGTCTGGTCAAATCCCATTACATCATTCAAGCAACACCTCTTATTATTATCCGTGCTCTCGGTGTGCGCCGTGGTTAAATCTTCCTAGATCATCCCCTCAATTGTAGTCCTCCATACCCCTCTGGACTAATTAGCGGTTAATTTAAGATAGACCTCAACACTTCATAAGGAGTTTTCCATCAAAAGCACTCTGGGGTCCATCAAGGTTATAAAACCGCTCCCACGACTCAAGTTTTCTATTCAAATCCACATCATCTGCATAAGTCTGCAACTGGCAGACTTCCTCCTGATCAGTGCGATGTGATCTCTCGACTTTCCCATCCGGTTGTAGTGACCGGGGCTTGATATAAACGTGCCTCATCCCTTGGTCCTCAACATATCAATGGAACCGGGCTTGGAACTCTTGCCCTCTGTCCGTTCTGATGGTATTGAGGATCTGGTATGCACTTGATTTTGATATACTGATCTTGTGATAGCGGTCCAGGCACCACATGATGCGCTCAGGACCTAATTGATAGGTGCGCCTTATCTGAACAACTTTCGCAACAACTTGTGGGGGTATCCGTTTGGAGTGAGTACAGGCTACCGGTTTCTTCTCCTCAGTCCGGCCATTCCTTCTCTTTTATAGACTTTCTTCCAGAAATAGAAGATAGCCATAGGCGCTTCAAATTCTCTCCACGCCTTTATGTCGTTGCCACAATCACGAGCTCCTGTACGGCCAACTTCATAAAACCTCAACTCATCTCAAACTAGTCTCCGGACAACTATTTCCGCTGAACAGCTCTCCTATTTGACTCATGAATATCAGTGGCCGAGCCCATGTTTCCGCGCTTTCCAACTCAGTGTTTCCCATGAAGACGCCGCGCTACAACCTCTCTCAATTCCGCGCCAAACGATGCGCACTTGCACTGAGCATAAAACTCCATCCGTTCCTTTTTTAGAATTCTTCCGCAGAGAAGAAGCAGACGCCCGGCTAGAATCTTGGCTCTCAGTTTCATAACACGGCCAAGGTTAGAAGACTGAAAGAACTTGCCATGGACTTCCCCTGCCTTGGAAAATCTTTTGAGAAACCATGCTTTCTCACCTCCCTCAGGCAACACAATGTGATATACAACAGCTTTCGCGGAGTAGAATACCTTGTCACCGCCGGCTTGTATTCGATGTATAAACTCCGTTTCTTCCCCGCGAATGAAGTCCTCCTTTCGCGGACCCAAGTCTTCGTTGAATTGCCCATATTTCTCAAACACACTTCTGTGGAATCCCACGTTGGCCCCCACCGCGGCATGCGGCGGAAAGATTTCTACATCTTCCTCGCCAAAATCAACACAAGACAAGAGATACTCGAGGCGAGGGTCTATCCACTCTGGTTTGGGGAAATCCCACTGCAAAAACACCCTCCCCCCAACGCACAATGCGCCGGAATTGGTAAATGTCTCATCAATGGCCGTTATCCAGCCCGAACAAACAAGTACATCATCATCAGTAAACAGAAGATACTCGCCTTTGAACTCTGACAACGCACGATTCCGTGCCGGTGCCAATCCCTGCTTCGTTTCACGTACATACCTAACGTTACAGTCACTAGAATTCGAAATAGCTTCAACTGCCTCTTGTGTATGATCGGTTGAATTGTTGTCGATCACTAATATCTCAAATCTATCTCGAGGATAATCTACAAGACTCAATCTCTGTAAGGTTGCGGACAACATGTTCGCACGGTTGTACGTACATATAACAATCGAATATTTGATGGCGGAATCTAGCATTCACAAAACCTCCGTAGACCAGAGACCTCACACGAATAGTTTTGCCCACCGCATAAACACATCGGCAAATCTCTTAAATAAAGGCAAAAAGACACGCGGCACATCCTTATCGATTGCCGAGGCAAACCCCTGCGCGAAGGTCGCGTATAATTCAACATAGCTTTGATCGCTACGGCATTGCTCCACAGCGCGATCAACAGACTGATAGAAGTAAGGAGACATAATCTGGCCATAATGCTCGCCGCAAACCTCTCTCTTAAGGTTCCCGGCCTTACTATGCACGACCAAGGGTTGCCCAATTGTGATCGCATCATTTCTGATTTCAACCAGAGATTGGATCACGTATCCAGCCCAGATATCATCAAACCGCCAAAGAAAATAGTCGTCCATAATATCCATACCTTGGGCAATTTGTGCCATGATCACCGTAGCGTCCCGAATAAAACCAAAGTTCATCCCACAAAACGAAAATTTACTGAGTATTCGATAATGCGGGGCACTCATCGTTAAATCAGAGTATAGTCTGGCATATTTCTCGTGGACATACTTGTCAATCCCGTTGAAATCTAAATACTTACTCCATAAACCATGGTTGCAAACGACTTTCGCTTTACTCTTGCTGATTGAAATGTCTTTATCATGCCGCTCATCATAAGGGTAACCTCGCGCAAACAGGCTTTTACCGGTGTTTAGCACAGAAATCGTGTTATACCAGCCGTCACATTTGTGAGTGGTCAACTCTACTTTTTTCCCCAGTAGGGAGTATCCTTCCACGAAACCTTCCGGGAGAACACAATCATCGTCTTGTGTAATAATAATCTCATACCCTTCTTTCCATGCCAGGTAACAACCGAAATTTCGACAGGCCGCGGTTTTATGCGGTATAAGGTCATAATCCTTCCCCATAACCTGTTTTTGGGCGGTGTAGTCAAATACGCGCATATTCTCCCGATTGGGCGATATAGACCCATCCGAATCGTCCACGACGATTATATTCAGATCAGAAGGGACGTGCTTGATGAACTCCAAGTTTATATTGCGAATACTGGGTATGACTAGGCACCAGCTTGAAATATCGATTTCATTCATAATGTTGCGTTCCTTTCAGTTGGTTAGAAATGGTATGCAAGGTGGAATCGAGTTTTGCAAAAGCCCTCCCTTTCCCCATCATTCGAGAGAAGGGAACGGACAGGACAAAACGTTTGACCCTCCTCTTCTCCTGACTTTCTCACCGACCGCGTAATCTATCGCCTCATTATACTTGAGACAACACACACTGTGTGAATTCTTCCTGCCCTTGTGCTTTACATCCGAAGCGCCAAGGTTGCTTCGCGCAATTCGTCCCATCCAGAACGCCTCTCTTCCACGCCACTGCAACGAGACAGATAGTTCCGTATCCGGTTTTGCTCTTCAGTTCGCACCGCTCCGTCTCTCTCCAGGCCCACCACCAGAAACAGTTGCGCAAGATTCAGATGGAGGCTTCGATAGTGAGCCTTGTCTCGCTTCAACCACCCCCGAAAACGGAGCGCCAGATTTCTTGGTGAATGTAAATACGCCTGGGCATAGGACGTCCAGGACTTGAAGTCTCTTTTGTACATGGTGTTCAAGAGTTCCCGAAAGCATCTTAGGTAAAGGGCACGGCACTGAAAGTAGTATTCCACAAGACCGGCCTGTGGGTCTCGATCAGGGAAAGCCTTGAAGTGAAACGCTGCCTTAATCAGCTCCATCGAATCATTATCGAAAGTTGCGGCCTCCTCAACCAGCTCCTCACGCTCGACAGCAGACGCTCGATACTGGCCCTTGACAAACAGGCTGGCATTGGCGCAGGCGACCAGTGCTTTGGCCAGCTGCTGGCGGAGACGATAAGCCTCATCATCAGTAGTATTTCTCTTCAGGAAACTGGTTTGAAATGAAAGAACAAACGCCGTCATTCGCGTATAGAACTCCTTTTCGGCTTCAAACAGCGGGATGTCTTCTGCGCGCATCTCCGGGATCAAGTCCAAGACGCCGGCGTCGCCATAAACGACCTGGCTGCCATACTTGCGGTCGAATGATACCATCCGGGGTTTGAGGGCGCGAAGTCCTTCGCGCGAGATCGTTGAAAAATCCACGCGCCAAATATCGCTCTCGCTAAGTACTTTTCGCCTGATGGTCTCCAGGGAAGATTTCGATACCGTCCTATCTGTTACAAGGCAGAAATCATAGTCATTCACCGGCATCCAACGTTCATCTCGGTGAATCATCGCCCCCTCGCCACGCCCGTATGACCCTTCAAGAATGATCGCGTCAACTGCGCCGAGTTCTTCACAAATAGCGTGGATCACTTTCCGCATATCTTGCGCGACGATCTTGTTGATTTCGGGACGACCGCAAATCACGAAGCGATCTTTTGACGATGATGTCATACGCGCTGTTATCCTTCTATCCGTGCCGATTTCTGTCTCAGATTTGCCGCTGCTTGCTGGATCGCAAGGCTATTTTCCAGAAAACCGAGTGATTCTTACATCCGTTTCCTGAGATCAGAGAGCCCAAGACTCCGCTTCAGCACATCAAACACTTCCGACAGGTGTATGGCCGGCAACTGCCGGCGCGTCACATCCTTCCCCCAAAGAATACAGACGCCTTGGCTTTCCGGCAACATTGGATCGTATCCGTGCATGCCTTTGCATGGCGCCATGCGATGAAAAAAATCGGGAAAGACCAGGACTCCGGGATTCGCCACCCACAGATGGTCGCCATACCGCCGGTCGGGCCACGGCACGTGGTAGCGCTCGGCGGTCCCGGCATCCATCCACGTTCCATGGGCTGTAAATCCGGGGGCATCCCGCACTAGCCCGGACAAATCTTCCCGGGCCCGGTCGCTCATCGTCCACAAACGCACCACGGTGGAGTCCAGGAAATGTATGACATCCTTCCCTTTCTTCAGTCCGGCTTCATACAAGTACTTTCTGATCTCCGCCCCCGCATCAAACCGAGCGGTCACGGGCAACATACCGTGATCCCCGACGAAAAGAAAGGTATTTTTTGGGGCTGATTCCTCGGCCTGTTGGACGAAGCGCTGCAGCATTCGGTCCATATCGTGCAGGATGGCGCGGAACTCCGCGCTTTCCGGCCCGCAACGGTGCCCGTGGGCGTCGGCGGTGGAGATATAGATTAGGTAAAGGTCCTTCTTGTCGCCCGCCAGATCGTTAACCACCGCGTCTAACCGCTCCTGGTCGGACGCATAGGGCGTGGCAAGCCCCAGGGCGGTGAAGGAGTCATAGAAGTATGTCTTCCCGGACTCAGTTAGCAGCGTAAAAAGCGAGGGTCGCGGAAACGCCTCGGGTTTTCTATGATCGGTGCGATCTTCGGTCAGTGCGAAATAGTGAAGCCAGGGATAGGGAATGAAAAACGAGGGCATCGTGATGCTGCGACTGCGGAAATACCGCTGCGCGTATGAGCGCAGCCGATTGTGAACCTTGTTTCCGAAATCCTGAGGCGTGAGACGAAGAAGCGAAAGCGCCACCTGCTCCGCTACATGTAAAAGAGGAAGCACTCCAAGACCGGCGTAAGGGCTGTTGGGCGGATCGAAGCCGATGGCGGTGAAAAAACCGGACTCGTCGCCGCGCATCCCAGTGAGGATTTCCGTGCGCTCGCAGAAACCGAGACTCTGTACGACGCCCTCGCAGTGTTCGCCTTCACGCGAGCATTTCCAGAGGAAGGGCGTGGTTTCTTTTGAGAGGTAGTCGCGCCGGAACGCGTCGAGGAGCAGAAAGATCGTGGACATCCTATGGTCGCTTTCCTTCGCCATCCACACTTATGCTTGCCACCAGTGGGAATAGTATCCTTCCCAGCATTCGAAAAACAGCACTCGATCTGACCACCCTCAGGATGCGCAACATTCTCACAGATCTTCGAAAATCGTATCTGGAATCCATTAGACGGTCGAATGTGGTAATCCTAACATTCCTCAAGAGTTTTTTGTGTCTTCTGTATATCGTGAACACACAATGGTATTGGACGTCATTCGTGATTGCTCGCGCCCATCCGCTTGCATTTTCCTTTCCCGCAATGGTCGCGTAAATTAGTTTCATATAGTATCCAGGCAGATAATGAAAGAACCACAGATTCGCGTGACCTTCATATGGGTAGAGTAGATTGGGGATTGATGCCAGATAAAGGCCATCTTCTTTCATCACTCTTACTGCATGATGCAGGAAACGATCTATGGTCCACCCGAAATGCGGCAAATGCTCCAACACCATAATATGGATAACAACATCACATGAGTCCGACGCGAGCTCGTCGCTTGCTTGGCCGGTGAAACTGTCTTCCGGGAACGAGAATTGCCTTGCAAGAGATTTGCTGGCCTCTAAATAATCCGGGTTGGGTTCGCTGCCAAATGCCTTGAATCCATTCATCCGCAAGTAAGCGACCAGCTTCCCCTTACCTGATCCGATATCCAATATCCTGAGATGGCGCCAGTTCTTCCCATTCTTTTCCGCATACTCCTTGATTCTGTCCGCGTAAGGTCGATAAAGTTCCTCGGAGGTTTCTTCTGAAACAAAGTCGAGACCGCACGTTTCACTCATCATTGTTCCATTCTCTTCTCTGCATAAAGTATTCATTTTCTGCCAGTGAACACGGTACCAATTCGGCAGTATTCTCTTTCCACTGCGGACCAAGACTCTGCCCGACGCCCTCGCAGTGTTCGCCTTCACGCGAGCATTTCCAGAGGAAGGGCGTATTCAACGCGCTCAAGTAATCGCGGCTAAAAGCATCGAGATGGAGAAAGACGGTGGACATTCCTACACTTCCATTCGCAAGCGCGCGACCTCGAGTCGAGCCCCATCCCAAGTCAATTCCGTCGAGATTCGGTTGTCCACGCGACGAAGCAAGGCGCCGCCTTGCCACAGGAGTTCCTCGTTGATGCGATCCGGCGCCCAGGCTGCCGCAACATAGCTCTGTGCGAGCATCACCGAAACCTGTTTTTCCATGCGCAGGCCACGGAATTTAAGTACCCAGTAGAGCCGTTTCATTAGACTGACCGGCAGCCATTTCATGCAGAACTCGACATCTTTCGGGCCGGTGATGCGTTTTCCAAATCGTAGGCTCAAGGCACGATACATTTCGGACAGGTAGTGCGAGTGGATCGATTCATACATCTCGCGCACTTCCCGCGATTTCATTTTCGGCGCCTGAGGCCTCAATTTTTCCTCGAGCGCCCAACGACTCAGTGTAAGGAAATCCGTTTTTTCCGAATAGAGTTCGGCCACACGCTCGACGCGTTTGCGATAGCTGGCGTGATAAGCGCCTTTGGCCAGCAGCAGCACGTCCACCACCGCGAGAATCGCCTTGGTCATTTGGATGCGAAAAAACCGCGCTGCCTCGCCTTCAAGGTTTTGGTGGAGCCCATTTTCATCCAGCGAACCGAGCAGCGGATAGAGACGGGTGAAATAAAGGATCTGCGCTTCTTTCATTGGGAGCGCCGTGGCGTCGATTTCAGGGATGAGGTCCAGAACCGTCGAATCCCCATAGATAACTTTCGCAGCGTTTTTAAAATCGTAGTTTTTGATACTGGGCCGCAGGCGTTTCATTTCATCGGGTGAGAGTTGGCATAGATCGATCCAGTTTATCCCGATTTCTATCGCGAGAGACTCCTCAAGGGCCTTCACTTCGTGGCTGGACGCTTTTCGCTCGGTGACGATGCAGATGTCGTAGTCATTGTAGGGCCGCCAGGCGCCCTGCTCATCTTGAAACCAACTGCCTTCGTCACGGCCGAATCCGCCGTAGAGAATGATGGCTTGCAGATTGGGCTCAAGCTCTTTGCAAGCCTTCAAGACCAAGCGAAGGTGTTGCTGAAGAATTCTCGTTTGGGCTTGCGCATTATCCATTCGTTTTGCAGACTTTCTGCCCCGGCTTGTCTTTCCAGTCTCTCTACTAAGAGCCCTTGTGTCTCACTGCCTTCATCCCCAACCTGACATCGCGCTGCACAGATTGAAGGACAAGGAAGTATGCCATCACGACCAGCACTGCGAAAATCCCGAACCGCGGAACAAGTGACAAGCCTAAGATTTGCGAATAATACATCATTGCCAACGAAAGGCCGGAGAGTACCCAAGGCCAAAGAAAGAAGTGCAGAACCCCCTTGCCGACCAGCGGCCTGATGAATCGCTCAAACGAATAGACAACTACAACTACCTGAACGAGTAACACGGCCACAGCGGTTCCGTTGATCCCGTAATGAATGGTCGCGTAGTAAGCCAATGGAGGAAACAGTATGGAGAAGATCAAAGCGGCTTCAAGCTCGGGCCGGGTTTGCCCGCGAGAGTAGAGGTAGTAGCCCATATTGGAACACATAGCGCGCATCAGAACCGTGATAAAGATAATTTGAAACGGGAAGACGGCAGGCGCCCACTTGCTCCCGTAAACCAAGAGCACCAAATCCTTTCCGAAGAATACGGCAATCAGGGTCGGTACCAGGAAGAAGGCGCCGACAGCGTGCGTGAATCGCTGAAAGGCGCGCGCCTTAAAGGCCTCGTCCTCCAACCGCGAGAACACGGGAAACAGGACTTCGTAGAGTACTTGGCGGCTCATCAGGAAATAGGTCCCTGCTTGAAACCCCAGCCAGTAGTATCCGAGTTGCGTCTTGCCGTCCTCCAAGTACTGTCCAATAATGAAGTAATCAACATTGTAGCAGAAGAACCCCAGGAATGCGCTGCCGACCAGCGGCCAACTAAAGCGGAGCAAATCTTTGGCGAGGTTCGGATCCCACGCCAAGCGCGGACGGTGTGGAGCAATAGTCCAAAGGATCAGAACTTCGCCGATCAGGATGGACAGCCGCCACGACAACAGACTCCAAATGCCATACCCACGCCACGCAAGCGTGATTGCCAAAATTGCCGCCACAAACTGAGAGACAATGAAGGGAAACTTTGCGCGAAAGAACGAGAGATTCCGCTCCAAGAGACAGCGCGGACGGCAGAAAGGGTTGTACAGAAAAGCGATTGCCATGAACTGCACATAGATGGTGAGATCGCTCTTGTCCAGAAGACGCATGATGAGCGGCGCGAAAACGAAGATAAAGACAAGGAAGAACGAAGCAACAATCAGTTCAAGAGTGAACGCGACATTCACGGCACGTTTGGGACAGTCCTTCTGATAGATGACATACTTATCACCGTGCAGGTTGGTGAGCGCGTTGAAGAGCATCGCTACCGTGGCAGCGAAGACAAGACTCCCGAAGACATCGGGCTCAAGGATACGTGCAAGCACGACTTGCGTCACAAATCCGATGACGAAGCGCGTAAGAACGGCGGCGGTGATGATGCCACCGCCCTTGGCTGAGACCTTCAGGAAATCTTGCTTATCCATGACCCCCTATTTTACTTTCGCTACGGTGATAATATTGGCGGCACGGTAGACCCCTATCTGTTTTAGGGCCATCTGGGTCAAGCGATAGGCATAACCGGACAACCTAACAGGAATTCCCCATCTCTTGCTGGGGACTTCAGTCCCACACAAGGGGCATGAGGTTTCCAGGCCGCCTAACAGACGATAGCCGAACGTACGGAGCAGCCCGGCATACAGAGAACTATGCCACTCTCGTTGCCCGGAATAGACAAATGATACCGATTTCGCGTGCCGGGCAACGAGCGGCTTGAGAAAGGACTCGTCGATAGAGTGGATGTGGCCCGCAGGATGATACCGGGTCCGGCAGTGCACGCACTCAACCTGATGATAGGGGAGGCGCTCTCGAAATGGATTGGTAGTTATTACGTACTTTCGAGCAACGCGAAACAACTCGGCGAAGGCTTTCTCAAGATTCGACAGGGGAATGTGTTCCGTTACCTCTGAGCAAACAACAAAGTCGAAGGAGTTGTCCGCGTACTGATGAAGATCACAGATGTCGCCCACCTGTGCTTTCATGTGCATTTCTTCAACAATAAAGCGAATGCCTTGGGAAGACATATCGATACCTTCGAGCGTGTATTTCCCCTCACGGGCCAGGAACGCCATGAGCGTTCCGCCGCCGCATCCCGCGTCGAGAATAGTCTCAACGTCTCCGGGAATAATCTCCCGAATTTTCTCGTGCAGTGCCTGCGTGAATGGGCTCTGACACACGCCGCCAGTCCTCTCGTAAAGGCGGTCCCAAAACTGTAAGTCCGGCGCCATTGTGTTTCTCTCCATTTATTTCTGTATCAATGCGGCCAAGACGCGCTCTGCCGTGCGTTTTACATCATATTCCCTAGACATGTTTTCAGAGGCCCTTCCGTATTCCGCCTTTGCCTCTGGATACCGATAAAGGAATTCAAGATGCTCCGCAAGTTTCCTTGAATTCCCCGACGGGAAAATGAACCCGTTCTTGCCGTTTTGGACGATCTCATGCGCTCCGGCATGGTCGGAGATGATGATCGGCAGTCCGGCGGCCATCGCTTCGGGCACGACGATGCCGTAGGAGTCATGCAACGAGGGCAACACAAACACGGAGGCTTTCTTGTGGTATCGCCGAGGATCGCCCGGATCGACGCGCACCGTGATGTTCCTCTTGCTGAGTCGGGACGCATACTTCTCGATGAGGCGGTTGCCCGTCGCGTCGGCTTGACCGTTGAAGACCATTGTGGCGCCGCCCGGGAGGCCTGCCTGCGACAAGGCATCAAGCAGGACATGCACGCCTTTCTGCACCCAAACATTCCCGACGAAAAGTATCAGGAAAGGGTCGTCCGCCTTCCGCGTATCCTCCGGAACGCGAAAACTCTCCACGTCCACGCCCAGGTAGGCAACGAAGGTCTTCTCCTTGGGCACGCCGTTGTCAACAAGTGACTGCTGCACAAACTTCGAAGGACACCAGATGATATCCGCTAATTCGAATTCCGCAAGTTGACGGTCGATACATGTCTTGGAAGCTGGCGGTGGTGCGAGTCCAAGGGTTCGGTATCCGTCGGCAACCAGCGCGTTCTGTACGTGGGGGTGGCACCACTGGCAGTGGAGCGCGTAACATTTACCGGCGGCCTTCGTAGCGCGGCCAAAGGCCAGGGACATGGAACTGAATCCCAGGGCGATCTTAGCCTCCGGGTTTCTACGAAAAAACATCCTAACCTGTTTCGCGGCCAAGTTGTCGGCAATGATGCTCAACCTCTCGTCCACCCGTCGCTGAATGTTTAACGAAACCGGATGTACCGGACACATCATGCGGCAGGCTTTTGAGATCACGCGGTAGGGTGTGGATCTCCGCAAGTACTGCGGCAGCAGATTAATCTGGGTGAGTGCCAGGGAAGCCTGCTCCCGGCTGACGAAGCGCCGCATTCCGATGATCGAGCCCTCGAGATTGCATTCCGGGCCGGGGAATAGGT
Source organism: uncultured bacterium (assembly GCA_965372015.1). GTDB lineage: Bacteria > Fidelibacterota > Marinisomatia > SCGC-AAA003-L08 > TS1B11 > JACZSB01. The sequence goes on from CBDVAP010000016.1 coordinate 18,854, forward strand.
TTCGCGCAACGACGCCGACCGCGCCGAATTCAGCCAGACAAGCCTTTCCGGAAAAGAATACTAATGATCTCACCTTTTCTCCTGAGCATCCTTCACATCACTAGAGGAGAACGAACTCGGTTTTGATCGGAACGTGAAAATTCCTATCGCACAACTCTCCATTATGATCGCACTGAGAATACCTGTGGCCCGGGCGATGAGAGGCAGGGAAGAGGCAGTATTTATGGTTTTTTTCAGCGGCATAGATTGGATTTAGCGCTATGGCTGAGAAAAGTCCAAATCACGGGAGGACGGTGAATGGCTGGGTGATGCGCCAATTTACACAGCGATTTGGAGGCCGGTGGTACTGTTTGGAGATCGCCCCTTCACTTACTCCCACATGCCCCTAGTATCGATGACGGCTTTATCTGCACGTGCCTCCGGGAGGATGTCCCTGAACGCCTGGTGGTCCACCAACAGAACCACCATATCCGCCCTTTCCAGCCCCTCATCAAGTCCGGTGAGCTCGACGCCGGTCTTGTTGGCGAGTTCGGGTGGGAGTTTTTCGATATGAGGCTCCACCACGAGGATTTTTCCCCCGTCCCCGGCAAGTGCGTGTACAATTTTCACCGCCGGGCTTGCCCGCAGGTCATCCACGTCCGCCTTGAAGGACAGGCCCAGGCAGGTGATCACCGGTTGATCATATTGAGCCGCCGCCTCTTTCACTTTACTCACTACATAATCGGGCTTGCCGTCATTGACTTCACGGGCTTTACGGATAAGATGAGCCAACTCCGGTGCTGAATTAACAATGAACCAGGGGTCCACGGCAATACAGTGTCCGCCGACTCCGGGTCCCGGACTTAAAATATCTACCCGCGGGTGGTGGTTGGCCAGACCGATTAATTCCCATACGTTGATCCCCATCTGATCGCAGATGAGAGACAGTTCGTTAGCGAAGGCGAGGTTCAAGTCCCGAAAGGCATTTTCCGCCAGCTTGACCATCTCAGCTGTACGGACATCGGTTACCAGGCATTCCCCTTCCAGGAATATTTTATACAGTTCTATTGCCCGCTGGGAAGATTCAAGGCTCATCCCACCTATTACGCGATCATTATTGATGAGTTCATGCAGCACCTTGCCGGGCATGACGCGCTCGGGGCAATATGCTACTAAGATATCTGCTTTCTCACCGGCCTGTTGAGGAAATGTCAGGTCAGAGCGAGCCTCCGCCAGCCACCGGCTCATCTGCTCGGTAGTGCCCACAGGCGATGTTGACTCCAGGACGACCAGATTCCCAGCTTCCAGCACGGGAGCAAGGGATTCGGCAGCAGTTTTTATGTATGATAAGTCAGCAGCACGATCCTTATTGAGCGGGGTGGGAACCGTGATGATGAAGGCCTGCGCTGGTTGCGGCTGGGTCACTGCCTTAAGGCGGCCGGTGGTCACCACACTTTGGACCGTCCCATCCAACATGGGCTCTTTGATCTGGCCTTTCCCGTCATTAATCGTTGCCACAACCTGAAGGTTTGAGTCGACGCCGATGACATCAACTCCCCGGCTAGCCAGAATGGCCGCCGTGGGCAGGCCGATATAACCCAGCCCGATTACTGATATTCTCTCAAACGGCATAGTCATCGATTATCCGTTCTACAATGCGTTGGGAAGCGTGTCCATCACCGTAAGGGTTGTGTATACGGGCCATTTTTTCGTACTCATCCTGGGCATCCAACAGCAAGGACACCTCCGCCACGATTCTTTCTGTCGAGGTGCCCACCAATTTCGCTGTGCCGGCCGCCACCCCCTCAGGGCGCTCCGTCTTTTCCCGCATGACCAGGACCGGCTTGCCCAGGGATGGCGCTTCCTCTTGCACACCGCCGGAATCGGTGATAATGAGGAAAGATTCCTTCATGAGATATACAAATGAAAGATAGTCCAACGGTTCGATCAAATGTACGTTTTGAACCGCATCCAGGATACGCTTGACGGGCTTCTGTACATTAGGATTAAGATGAGCGGGATAGACGATCTGAACATCCTCACGCCTGCTAATTTCTAAAAGAGCATAACAGATATTCTCAAACCCCTTCCCAAAGCTTTCCCGTCGATGACCGGTGACCAGGATTGTCCGCTGGCGTGGCTCCAGAAATGAAAATTGCTCTTTGAATTTACTCAACAGCTGGGGCGAACCGTCAATGAGCTGGATCACATCCAAGAGGGCATCAATCACAGTATTCCCCGTAATCAGGATGCTCTCTGGTTCAATGCCTTCCCGCAGCAGATTATCTCTGGATTGTTCTGTGGGAGCGAAATGCAGGCCAGCCAGTATGCTGGCGACTCTGCGGTTCATTTCCTCCGGCCAGGGGGCGGACAGATCGCCAGTGCGAAGCCCGGCCTCGACGTGTCCGACCGGTACCTGTTGGTAAAAGGCAGCTAGAGCGGCGAAGAAGGTGGTGGACGTATCCCCCTGGACCAGAACCAGGTCAGGCTGGTATTCCTCAAGGACAGGCTTGAGTCCGGACAGGATCGCTACCCCAACCTCTGTAAAACCCTGATTATCCATCATAATATTGAGGTCAACATCGGGTTTAATCTGAGAGAGATCCAGTACCTGGTCCAGCATATGTCTGTGCTGAGCGGTTACGCATACATGGGATTTAATCCGGGGTTCTTGCTTGAGCTTCTTGATAACCGGCGCCATCTTGATGCACTCCGGACGAGTCCCGAAAATGGATAAAACCTTGACGGCCATAATTCCCTTACTTTAAACGGCTATCTGAAACAGGGAATATTTGCTGAACCTGGGTAACGCACGAATTTGTAGGTTCCTACTGCCCGCCGGGCATCTTGAAACCAAAATCAAGGATCAGAGCAAAGCTGCTCTGCCCCTCTTGTTTCCCCAGATTGAGTGCCACTGCCGGTCTGATCATGAGATTTTTGCCTAGGGCAAAATTGAGGCCCCCACCAACGCGATATCCGATGCCAGCGACATTCTGGTCAGAAACATACCCTACTCCGAATTGCCAATACAGTATCCAGATACCGAATTCATATAGTGCCAGTATGTTTAGAGAATTAGTTTGTTTTTTTTCATAGTCATACATACTTAAAACATCCACGAACACTTTTCCCCGGGACTTACGACCGTAGCCAATTTGACCGCCGAGAGAAAGAACATCTCCCCATCCGGAACGACCAACTCCCAGCCTGGGTAGGAAATAAAGGTCGCCCTTGCGTACCCGGCGGGGAGGGCGGGCGGCAGATGCCACCTTTGGGCTATCTACTGGAACGGATTGTCTGTCCGGCTCCACCAATGGTCCGGCGAATCTACCGGCTATGACGTTCATGCCAAAGCTCCATAACTGGGCTAAGGTCCCCTGGTGATCGTAGCTGGTCAACTGGACGATGGCCCCGCTCCGGGCGTCAATCAACCAAAATATCGCCGAATAGGTGTTCCCGACCTTAACAACGGTGCCGGCGAATATCTGCTCCACATCCAGCAGCCGTCCCGCTTCCACCAGGCGTTCCTCCGATACCCAGTTGGTCAACTGGAAGTTCTGTTTGGTTAAGATGCTATCCATCTTGTCCCGCTCCAGGACGGTAAACAGGCCGGTCCTGGACAGTTCGAGGCCCAAGCGGTCGGTAAGCAGGCCGGCCTCAATATGGGAGAGGCCTTTGGCTTCCAAGGGGATAACTGCAAGGTTGGTTTGAGCGCTTGGCGGGGAGGTCAGGATTAATACAGCCAGGACGATAAACCGAAGTTTGTATCGATTTACCCTATGGCCTTGTTTATGGGGTGCCACAAAGCCTCCTGAACGCATAAGAATTGGGTATGGTCCCAAAAGAGCCACTAAATGCTGACTCCTTCAAGTTGTATAAGTAAATGTTTCTTCAGCATCACGATGCTCTTGCTACAATGATTGTAACACCAGATATATTCAGCCAGACTTCGCCGCGAGCTCGGCCGAACGGTAAGGAGGGCGTCCTGCTCTTCGGATTCCGCCCTTCCTGGCGAGTCTCCGTGTGAGGTGTCCCCATTCGCCAGTCAGCGGATTCCAGGCCGTTGATATGGTTCTCATGGCCATCGCTGTACTCACCTTCCTGGTGCTTTACCGGACGATGAATATAACCACTAGCGGTCCCGCCAGTATATCTTTCCCCCGTACTAGAACCCACCGTCTTCTCCATTGGCCACCCGCACGTAAATTAGGGCCCGGTATCGTTCCAGAGCCTTCTGGACATTACGGGTTAAAAACTAAGAGAAACATTCTGTGTTTCCAAGGTTTATCTCACGGAACCCCGTAGAATGCGGGGCTGGGTTTCAGGAACTAGAAACCTTGGCCCGAGCACTTCGCAGAGTTTATCATGAGCGGGAGGGGCGTAATGCATTACGCCCCTACAGGCTGACCGCCAAAAGCTTGCCAGGGCGAGGTTACTGAATTTGGGGGCTCTTCTCCCTTTACCTTCCGTCTCCTGGAGCCGCTGCTTTGATATTCCCTCCACCGGGCGTAATATGCGGCCGGGTATCCCCTGATCTACCGCAGCAATTATGACCACTGAACAAGTTATCGTTTTAAGCACACTGGGCGCGGCCCTGATCCTATTTGCTTGGGGCCGCTGGCGCTATGATGTGGTGGCCCTGTTAGCCCTGCTGGCCGTAACACTGACGGGCATCATTCCCGCTCGGGAGGCTTTTCTGGGCTTCGCCCACCCCGCGGTGATCACCGTGGCGGCTATCCTGATCATCAGCTACACACTGCGCGAATCGGGATTGGTGGATTATCTGGCCAATCTTCTGAATCCCCTTTCCAAGCGTCCCTCCACTCATGTGGCAGCCTTAACGGGAATGGCGGCGGCCTCTTCCGGCTTTATGAATGACGTGGGCGCCCTGGCCCTGTTCATGCCTGTCGCTATGGCCACGGCCCGCAAGAACAAGCGTTCACCAGGGATTGTCCTGATGCCCTTGGCTTTCGGCTCAATTCTGGGTGGACTGCTGACCCTCATCGGCACGCCACCCAACATCATCATCGCTACCTATCGCATGGAGCTTACCGGCACTTCGTTCGGCCTTTTTGATTACACACCCGTGGGAGTCGTGGTCACCTTGGCCGGTGTGATCTTTGTGGCCCTGATCGGCTGGCGCCTGCTTCCAAGCCACAAGCGGAAATATGAGGAGGAGTCCACCTTTGAAGTCGCTGACTATATCACCGAGTTACGGGTAGCCGAGGATACCAAGATCGTCGGGGAACAGTTGCGAGCGTTGGAGCGCATGAGCAATGGTGTATTGGTGGTGGCGGCCCTCATTCGTGGCAAGCGGAAACAGCTGGCGCCATCCCGCGATGAACGGCTTGAAGCTGGTGATCTACTCCTTGTTCAAGGCGACCCCTCTGAACTTGACGAACTTATTGAACAGTCAGGATTGGAACCAGTCAGTCACGCTGATTTAACCCAGGATTTGCTACAATCGGAACATGTGGACCTTGTGGAAGTGGTAATCGTCCCGGGATCGCCCCTGGAAGGCCGAAACCCACTGTCCCTTCGCCGCAGGACCGGCTACCATATCAACCTGCTGGCCCTGGCGCGTCAAGGCCGGCCGATCCGCAAGCGATTGTGGAAAGTCGCGTTTAAGGTCAGCGATGTGCTCCTGCTGCAAGGCGAATCAGACCATATTCACGCCATGCTACCCAGATTAGGGTGTCTTCCATTGGCCCCCAGGGGCCTGCACCTGCCAGCCAGGCGACAGATGCTGATCCCCCTTGGCATTTTCATCACTGCCCTGACGGTGGTGGCACTCGGCTGGGTGTCAACCACCATTGCGTTTGTCGCCGCAGTGATGGCATTCATACTGACCAACCAGTTATCCGTCAAGAAATTGTACGAGCCGGTAAATGCACCTATACTAGTGCTGTTGGGAGCCATGATACCCGTCGGGCATGCTTTGGAAACCACCGGATGCACCGATCTACTCGTCAGGGGCATACTGTCTCTGACGGGTTCATTGCCACCGGCTGCCCTGCTCGTGTTGGTTATGGTGGTGACAATGACCATATCGGACATCATTAATAATGCTGCCACCGCCGTGATTATGGCGCCTATCGCCGCTTCGATCGCTCTAAGCCTGGGGGTCAACACCGACACGTTTCTCATGGCCGTGGCCATAGCGGCTTCCTGTGCCTTCCTCACGCCCATCGGTCACCAGTGTAATACCCTTGTCATGGGTCCGGGTGGCTACCAGTTCCGCGATTACTGGCGGATGGGCTTGCCTCTGGAAATTATCATCGTGGCCGTGGCCACACCCATGCTGCTCTGGGTCTGGCCTCTGTAGAGTTCCGTTCCCGGAGATCTCTGGCTCGTGTAGTTTAGCTCGCGGCAAGGCGCCTTGAGCGGTTCGGCTGTTCCCTTCACCGGTTCTATAGCCCTAATTTGGTTTATATGGTTAAAGCGATAATCAGGACCCTTAGATGCTGACCGGCGCCATGGGGAAAAGGCGGCTGGTTACCGCTTGCAGGCTGCCTTTGTATCTGGCGGCCGCTATGATTGCCTCAAGCCTGTCCTGCGGTTCCGCTCGCTCCGCCGCTGCAACCGCTGAGCTAAAAAGTCTGACCGAGACCTATTGGGAATGGCGGCTGCAGGAATTCCCCCAGTTTGCCACTTCCATTGGCGACCGGCGGTACAATGACCGGCTGAATGATCTGGGTTTAGAAGCTTTCGAGAAAAGACAAGTTTACCGGCGGGAACTGCTCCAGGCTCTAGAAAAAATGCAACGCAGGCGGCTGGCCCCCAGTGACCGGATTACTTATGATCTGCTCCGCCGAGAGCTGCAGGCGGCCATTGACAATTTTTCTTTACGATCCCATCTGCTGGCCTTCTCGCAGTTAAAAGGCCCTCATATCGATCTGCCTCGAATGACCGCCCGTTTTCCCTTCGAAACTACCGGCGACTACCGAGCTTACCTGACACGAATGGGGCAAATGCCTCGCTATCTAGAACAAGTCACCGCGCTAATGCGAGCAGGGATGGCCGCCGGTGTGGTCATGGCCCGCAATCCCATGCGGCAGGCCACCTACCTGCTCCGTGAACAGTTCGAGTTACGGATCGAGGACAACCCGTTTTACTACCCATTTACCCGTTTCCCGGACGTCATCCCGGCCGGTGAGCGCCGTGATTTGAGAGGGCAGGCCCGCCGGGCCCTCGATGAGAATGTTCTCCCAGCCTTCAAGGATTTCTATCTTTTCATTGTTAACGAGTATTATCCGGCCTGCCGCCAGGATATCGGCCTGGCGTCTTTGCCGCAGGGCCAGCGCCGCTACGGACTGCTGGTGGAGGCTTACGCCGGCCCGGGATTCGATCCCGGCGAGCTGAACGGGCAGGCCCGGGCGGAGGTGCAATGGCTGGAGCTGCAGGTCGACAGCATCAAGCAATCGCTCGGTTTCATTGAGGACCGTACTACCTTCGCCTGGTCACTGCAAAACAGCCCCAGCCTGTTTCACCGCTCGCCACGGGCCCTGCTAAAAAATTACCGCCGGCTGCTGGATCACCTGAAGCCGCAGCTGGCCCGATTGTTCGACCGGTTACCCAACGCCGATCTGGAAGTAGTGGAAACAGCGGCCCACCTGGCGCCCGGGTTGCCGGCTACAGCCTACCAGTTAACCGACAGTAACACGGTGGGGCAATTCCTGGTGAATACCCTCTACTATAAGGAGCGGCCGATCTGGAACATGGAAGCCCAGGCCCTTAGCGACGGCCTACCGGGGCGCCACCTGCAGCAGGCCCTGGTAAATGAAATGCCCGGTCTCCAGCCATTTAGAAGACACGTACAGGTTCCTGCTTTCACCGAAGGTTGGGCCCTGTATGTTGAAACGCTGGGTCCGTTGATGGGTTTTTACCAGAGTCCTTACGCCCGCTACGGCTGGCTCACCCGCCGGCTGCTGGCTGCGGTGAGGGTGGTGGTGGACACCGGCATCCACAGTCAGGGCTGGGACCACCGGCAGGCGTTGGACTACCTGGCCGAACATACTACCCTGCCCGCCCACCGCATGGCAGAGGAAATTAACAGCCTGAGTGCCGATCCCGGGACGGCCTTGGCCAGGTGGATCGGGGCAGTGACGATCGCCCAGCTACAGCAGGAGGCCCGCAAGAAGTTGGGGGACGGATTCGATATCCGGGCATTCCATGATACGGTGTTGGGACAGGGACCATTACCACTGGACTTGCTGGAGCAGGCGGTGAAAGACTATATCAAGCTCCAGCAGAAGAGCAGCTAGCCATCCCGGTCAACCGGGATCATTACCGATCTCAGCCCCAAATTATTGGTCCGCCGCCGTTCCCGAGCTTAGCTTCAGGCTCTGTTGAGCCAATTCAGCCGGAGAACCTGTCGCCCATGCCTAAATCATCCTTCACTTTGCAACAGCGATTACTCCTGGTCATTCCGGCCCTGTCGTTGGCACTTACCGCCGGCCTGGGCCAGGACTGGAGCGCCCCCTTGCCGCCGGAACTTCCCTGGCAGGGCCTCAGCGAAGACCTGGTCGTTGACCAGGACCATCCCTGGATCACCCCGGCCGAGCGCAGTGGATTGACCCGCACTCCCCGCTACGGTGAAACCGTGGCTTGGCTGGAGAGACTGGCCGCCGCCAGTTCACAGGTCAAACTGGTTTCCCTGGGAAAAAGCCCCGAGCTGCGCGATATCTGGCTGGTGGTGGTTACCAAGGAAGGCATCGCCACCGTAGCCGACTTAAAGGCCAACGGCCGGCCCACTCTCCTGGCCCAGGCGGGCATCCATCCCGGAGAAATTGATGGTAAGGACGCCGGCCTGATGATCCTGCGTGACCTGACTGTGGCCGGGGCTCAACCCGGTCTACTGGACAGCGTTAACCTACTGCTGATCCCCATCCTCAATGTGGACGGCCACGAGCGGTTGGCCCCGTTTGGACGTATCAACCAGCGGGGACCGGTGGAGACCGGCTGGCGCACCACCGGCCGTAACCTGAACCTCAATCGCGATTATGCCAAGCTCGACACCCGGGAGATGCAGCTGTTGGTCCAGGCCCTCAATCAATGGGACCCGGACCTGTACCTCGATATTCATCTTACCGACGGCATTGATTACCAGTACGATATAACATTCGGCTACACCGGGCGGCACGGCCTGTCCCCCGAAAGCACCCGCTGGCTGGATGAATGGTTCACGCCGACCGTCACCGCTCACTTGCAAGCCCACGGACACATTCCGGGTCCCCTGGTGTTTGCCATAGATGACCAGAATCCCCGCGCCGGCCTGCTGGACTGGACGGCTACTCCCCGTTTTTCCAACGGTTACGGCGACGTCCGGCACTTGCCCACGGTGCTGGTGGAAAACCATTCCCTCAAACCGTTCCGCCAGCGGGTACTGGGTACCTACGTCCTTTTAATGGCCTCCCTGCGGCTGCTGGCCACCCACGGCGAAGACCTGCAACGAGCGATCCTGGCGGACCGCACCCGGGAGCCGGCCATGGTACCTTTGGATTGGCGGCAGACTCCCGGCGCCAGCGGCCAGATCGAATTTCTGGGGGTCCAATGGCTCACATACCCTTCAGCAGTCACCGGCCAACAACAGGTGCGCTGGACCGGAAAGCCGATTACTCTCCAAGTCCCTTATCGCCGGTTCACCGAGCCCGCCGCCACCGCCCGGCGACCTCGAGCCTACTGGATACCCCCGGCCTGGAATGATGTGATCGACCGCTTGGCCGTTCACGGCATCTATATGGACCGCATGCAGCGGCCACGGGAAGTGGCGGTGGAAATGATACGCTTCAGCAGCTACCAACTAGCCGATGAAGCCTACGAGGGACATATCCGGGTGACCGCTAGCGGCGTGGTGGAGCAGCGCCGGGAGATATTCCCTGCCGGTTCGGTGCGCATCCCCACCGACCAACCGTTGGGCGATCTGGCTGTGATGCTGCTGGAACCGGATTCACCGGATTCCTATTTCCAATGGGGTTTCTTCCTGGAGATCTTCCAACGCGCCGAGTACGTAGAGCAGTATGTGATGATACCGCTGGCCCAACGGATGATTGACAGCACCCCCAATCTTCGAGCCCGTTTTCGGGCCAAACTGGCTGACGACCCGGCCTTCGCTGCCGATCCCGAGGCCCGCCTGCGCTGGTTCTACGAAATGACCCCTTATTACGACACTCGCCATCGGCTCTATCCCGTCGGTTGGGAACGATAGGGGAGTACTGCGGCGGAACTTCACTGCGCTGTTCCAGTTTACTATAGTAACACGGAATTATTTGGATTACAGCACTTCGGGCATTAGATTACGTGGCGGTGAACTGAATGGCTAAGCGGATTCCATATCTCTGGTCGTTGGTAATGGGCGGATTGCTCCTGGCGGGGTGCGCGGGCACCTCCCCCAGCGCGCAAGACCCTCACTTTCCGGGCTTTCACTCCAATCATACAGGCGATGGCCTCACACCGATCATAGTTGACAGGTCACAGTTGGTTACTGGCCGGGAACGGCCCAACCCACCTCCGGCGCACCCTGAAGGCGAACCTGGAAATAACCGGGCCTATGAGGATCCCTACGAGAGAGATTTCAGCTCTCAATACAACCTGGTATATCATCTCTACGGCCCGGACCACTACCGGCCCTATAACCAGCGTTACTGGCTAAGCTACCGGCGGCAATGGGGTCAACTGCCCTGGTACGGCAGGGACCCTTACTACGACAGCTGGTGGTATGACCCTTACTGGTCATGGGAATCTCGTTGGAACTCCTGGGCCTGGGACCCTTGGTTCGACCACTTTTATGATCCCTATTATTGGGATCCCTATGGGGGCTATGGGTACGGCTACAACTATAGCTACTACTACCGGTATCCTAGCGGGCATTATTGGTACTATCAAGGAGGTACACTGGCTACCGGCTCAGATGAGGGGCGCAAGCAGCGGCGGCCCCGGAATCGGCGGGGGTTGCCCGTAACCCAGGGCGGTCAAATGACCAATAACCCCCTGGCTAGCAGTACCAGCAAGGCCTCAAGCGGAGGCGGCAGCTCCGGCACCTCCACCCAGCGGCGAGGAAGCGCCCGGAAGGCCAGTGGCGAATCGGGTAAGTCCCAGGCCAAAAGCTCCAATTCTTCCTCCGGGAACAGCGGCCAGAAGCAGGCCCGCAAACGTAACCGCAAGAAATAATTCCTGATACATGACCTACCCTCGCCCCGTTCTGGCTTGTCTGCGGTATCTGGCGGTGCCATTAGCTATCTGGATGGCCGCGAACCTGAACGGACAAACCGCTGTCGATGCCGTGCGGCCGTTTTGGGGCGTCAGCAGTCCCGGTGGGCGGGCCAGCGGCTTGGCCCAGGCCTTCACCGGCATCGCCGATGACGCTACTGCCATTACTTATAATCCGGCCGGGTTGGCTCACTTGACCGCAGCAGAGTTCAACATCAGCTTCGGACACCTAAATTCCACCACCGAGGTTTCCGACCCCGCCAGTAGTTCCAGCACCTCGATTGCCGCCACCCGCCTGGGCAATCTGGGCCTGGTGGTACCGATCCCCCAAACACGCTTCACCTGGGCGGCGGCCTACCAATTGGTGAGAGCCTATGACCGGCGGCGGGAAATCACACTGGGCAGCGATCCCTACCACCTGGAAAGCATCACCGAAGAGGGCACCATGGGAGCCTTCTCATTGGCAGTTGCCTATCAGACATCGCCGCAACTGGCCCTGGGCGTGGTTTTCGATCTTCTGGCCGGAAACAGCGACTATACCGAAAACATCACTTTTCCCACTCAACCCGATTCCGATGATTTCGCCATCATCAAGCCGGATTACCGGGGCATCAACCTGGGGCTGGGCCTGCTATTGGCGCCGATCCCGCAATGGCGCATCGGGCTGTTGCTGCGCACGCCACAGAAAATCAAAGTCGAGGAGCATTACACTGATATCACCCTTGACGATTGGGAGACCTACAATTATTCCGCCCGCAGCTCCTACTACCTGCGCGGTGGCACTTCCCTATCGTTGGGACCGTGGCTGCTGGCGGGCGATATTTACTGGTTCGATTACTCCCAGATCGAATTCGAGTCGGACCTCTACGACGGCAATATCCCTATCGACCTGGAGATCAACCAAACGTTGCGCAGCAGCTATAATAGCATAATCGGGTGGGCCGTGGGAGGTGAACTGCTGTTACCCGGATATAACGTTAAGCTGCGCGGCGGTTACCGGCTGGACCCCGCTTTCTATCGCTCGAATGACTACGATGCCGACCAGCAAACATTTGCTCTGGGTTTCAGCCTGGTACCGGTGCCGGCGCTCAAGTTGGACTTCACGTACAGCCGGACCAGCTGGGAAAACAGCTTGAATGAAAGCCTCACCGCCGGCAACCTGGCCCTCGGGCTGGCCTACCGACTATGACCGGCCGGGCACTTTAACCTTCTGTCCCGGCCTGCGCGCCATGCTTTCACACACCGTGCCGGCCATACTCCTGCTGGCGCTACCATTCCATCTCAAGGGTACCAGTGCTGGCAGTCAGGACATTCCTTCTGCGGCGGAAGTGCGGGCGGTCCACCGGCAGGAGGCCGCCGCCAAGATAGCAGCCCTCCACCAGCGGCTGATGAAAGTACCACCCGGAGACCCCGCCCAGCGCCTTTACGATGCCCGCTACTACCGGTTGGAGTTGCGGCTCGATCCGGCGGACTCGTCACTTTCCGGCACGGTCCAGGTCCGGGGAACGGCGCTGGTGGATAACTTCAGCCTGGTGGTGCTGGACCTGTTGGATAACATGCTGGTGGACTCGGTATCCGGCGATGCCGCCGGCTTCACCCACGGTAGCGATTTGCTTAGGGTAACCTTGAGCCCGCCGGTTGATAGTGGGGCCGATTTCACTTTCGAAGTCTCCTACCACGGCCGGCCTAATGGGGGATTGTGGCTCGATTCGCGAGGTGATAATCAACCTATAATCTCGTCACTGAGCGAACCTTATTCCGCCCGGGCCTGGTGGCCCTGCAAGGACACCCCCAGCGACAAGGCCGACTCGGTGGATATCGTCCTCTGGGTGCCTCAAAGCATTATCGCCGTCTCCAACGGGTCCTTACGTGATTTCGGCACCTACCTGGACAGTGCTTCCTTCGCCCGTTACGAATGGCACGAGAACTATCCCATTACAACCTACCTGGTGTCGGTGGCGGCTACCGATTATATGATCGAGAGCGATTGGTTCCACTACGGCGCCAATGACTCCATGATTGTAGAATATTACGCCTATCCCGAGCATATCGCCGAAGCCCAAGCCGCATTACCTCAGTTCATGGAAATGTTGGGCTATTTCCACCAGGTTTTTGGGCCTTATCCATTTCTCGCGGAGAAAGCAGGTATAGCACAGTTCACCCGCGGCTATGGGATGGAACACCAGACTATCTCCAGCCAGCGCAATTTCGGTGTGGTGCTCACCGTCCACGAGCTGGCCCATCAGTGGTGGGGTGACAAAATCACCAATGCCACCTGGGGCGACATCTGGCTGAACGAAGGGTTCGCTTCCTACGCCGAGGCCTTGTATTTCGAGGATAAATACGACCGTGACTATTATCACGCCTACATGAATGGAATGGATCGGTCTTTTCCTTATGCTCTCTTCGTGGATGACACTACCACCGTAGGCCGAATTTTTCATTTCACCGTCTATGACAAGGGGGCCTGGCTGCTGCATATGCTCCGGCGGGTAGTGGGGGATTCCGCCTTTTTCGAGATTCTGCTTTCTTATTCAGATGATCCCCGGTTCGCCTACGGCAATGCCACCTCCGCCGGCTTTCAGGAGGTGTGCGAGACCGTGGCCGATACCACCCTGGACTGGTTTTTCGACGCCTGGCTATACCAGGTGGGCCGGCCGGTGTACCAGGTCCAGTGGGGCGCTACAGAAGCAGACGGCGGTCCGGCGGTGGAACTCACCATACACCAGGCCCAGACAGCGGTGAAAGGGCTATTCCCCATGCCTATCGACATCGCCATCACCACCGATGGGGGGGATACCGTGGTGACAATCTACAACGATCAGGAATACCAGACGATCACCATTCCCCTGGCAGCGTCGCCGGTTACCCTGTCGCTGGACCCGGATAACTGGATCCTCAAGCAAGTGGAATTCATCGCCCTGGTCGATCCCCATGACGGTTCGCCGGTCTCATTCACCCTGGACCAGAATTACCCCAATCCTTTTAATGCCCGGACCCGTATCAATTATACGGTGCCCACCACCACCGAAATGGATTTGAGGATTTATGACCTCTTAGGGCGGGAAGTGGCCCTCCTGCTTCGCAAAACCGAGCGCGGCGGCTATCACCATGTTTACTGGGATGGCCAAGACCATTCCGGCCGGTTGGCGCCCAGCGGGATCTATTTCTACCGCCTGGAGGTTGCCGAACCCGGGGCCTGGTTGCAACCGAGGATAGTGGAAACACGGAAAATGTTGCTCCTGCGGTAACCCGCCGGTTCCATACGGATCGGCGCACTGCCAGGCTTGGTTACCAGCCTTCAAAGACAGTAAATTCGGTGCCCTTTAAAAGTGATACGCCAGTGATATCTAGCCACATCTGCCTGCGAACCTACCTCACTAGAAATGAGGCCGAATTGGACCAGGCCCTGCTGAGGAGTTGCGACATTGAGACTATTATCCAGGCGGATGATGCCGGCGGCATGCAACCGCATCTGCTGTTTGGCAATGGTGGGGTCCGGCTGCTGGTGCATTCTGCCCGGGCGGACGAGGCCGCTCAGGTTCTGGCCGCAACTACTGCCACCGAATAGCCCCGTCGGCCGATTCGTACCGGCCTCTTAGGCATCAAACACTCCATTATCAAATGGCAGCCGGGGTGTCCCCGCTCGCGAGGATTCTGGCCGGTCGGCCGAGGTGGCGATCTGCTCCAGCAGGTTTTTGTACATGGGATGCTGCTCAAACGACGCAAAGTAATCTTGGTACAGCTCCAGGTTTATGTGATAAATCAAACCCTGCAAATCCGAGTTCTCCTTCTCGATTATATTCAAGTTCATCAGGTTGTGAATAACGGCTTCGTACCTTTCCAGCGATTGCTGGTGTTCCTCCCGTAGCCGGTCGTCCAGCGATTTCACTTCGATTACATGGGTCCCCTCGTCCACCCCGAGGATTTCCTGTAGTTTCTGCTGGAACTCGCGCTCGAGTTCCCTTGTTTTCTGGATGTTTTCGGGCTGCTTACGGCGGCGCTCAACCAAGAAACTGTCCTGGCAGAAATCGGCAAATTGCAGGAATCTTTCCAGAGCACCGGCGATGAACAGCTTCTGTCGGCTTTGATCAAAGGCAAACTCGGCCATCTCCGATTTGCATAGTATCTCCAGCACCCGGGAAACCTGCTTCTCCGGCAGCCGCAGGATGTAGGCGATTTTCCGGGTTGTTTGGTCCCACGGGACACTCACCTGCCCCTGGTCATCGGTTGCGCCTCGCCGCAGCAGCATGGCCAGCACTTCGATGATTTGATGACCCGGTAATCCAATCCGATCCGCCTGGGATCGAATTATGAACATGCGCAGGCGCACCACCATCATCCCATAAAACGATTGCATCCATTGTGGGACTTCCGTTGACAACTTGTGGCGAAAAATCATTTTGCCAATGACTCGGCAAGTTACCTCGGTGACCGCCCGGGCAGTAGCCGACCGGGGTTGATTATCCACCAGGGCCATCTCGCCGAAGATAGCGCCGGCGTTCAGGTTCTGCAACGGTACCTCCAGCTCATCGATCGTTTTCGACAACGCCACTTCGCCGCTTTGGATAACGAACATCTTATCGCCCCGGGCTCCCTCGTGGAAAATCACTTCGTCGGGACGGAAGGTGATGACTGTTTGATTTCTGCGGTTGGTGAAGGTCATGGTTACGTCCTCCTCAGGGTTAACGTTAGCGGTTGACCAAGGACGACATTCCCATGGAGATTATGCGTCCAGGCAACTTACACTGTAGGAGGCTATTCGTCTGTGATATAGGTTACAAATCGGCGCCGGAGAATCAGGTCCGTGACATTGGTCACGCCAGTGGGGAATTTTACGGTGGAGTTGGAGGGAGTTCTACTCCCCGATAATCTTCACCAGCACCCGCTTGCGCCGCCGGCCGTCAAACTCGCCGTAGAATATGCGCTCCCAGGGGCCGAAGTCCAGCCGGCCGCCGGTGATGGCCACCACCACCTCCCGCCCCATGATCTGCCGTTTGTGGTGGGCATCGCCGTTGTCTTCGCCGGTGCGGTTATGGTCATAGTGTGAGATCGGCTCGTTAGGGGCCAGCTCTTCCAGCCAGCGTTTATAGTCCCGGTGCAGCCCCGGCTCGTCGTCATTGATGAACACCGAGGCGGTGATGTGCATGGCGTTCACCAGGCACAACCCTTCCTGTACCCCGCTGGCCCGCAGCGCCTCGTCCACCTGGGGCGTGATGTTGACGAAGTCCATCCGCTGAGGCACATTCATCCACAGTTCCTGCCGGTAGGTTTTCATGATCTGCTCTTCCTTTCACCTGAATGTTCACCGAAATTAACCCCCCGGTCCGGCCGCCCAGTGTACTACCTGGGCCAGCGTTGCCTGTCCGGCCGTGCCGACGCGGCGTTGGGGGGCGCCCTGCTGGGGGATGTCGTCAGGGGTGACCATTACCGGGG
>CBDVAP010000017.1:0-35024 GCA_965372015.1 uncultured bacterium
GAAGCGTTGATCGGCATAATACTGGCCCTGCCACTGATGATAAAAGAATTTACCCCCTGGAAATCGATTCCCATCGATTTCAATCTATTCGATACCGCTCCCCTGGGACCCTGGCCGGGGGTATTGCTGGTGATCGGGGTAGGCTGGCTGCTTTACCGGGCGGCCAATAATGACGAAGCGGCACAGTAGTGATGATGTACCTAAAGCCGGACATGTTCGTCTATCGTCAAGGGCCAATAGTGACGGAGAGTACTCAATGAAACTGGACATGGAGTTCTTCCAACGGTTGCCCAAAGCGGAACTGCACTGCCACCTGGACGGATCGTTACGCATCCCGACCATCTTGGAACTGGCTGGGCAACAGAAGGTGGAATTGCCAACCAGGGACCCCACTGATCTTCGAGCAACGTTGAGTATTGGTGAGCGCCTGGGTACTCTGGAGAACTACCTGGACATGTTCAACCTGCCATTGGAGTTGTTGCAATTGCCCGAAGCGCTCGAGCGGGCGGCTTACGAGCTGGCCGAAGACGCCTGGAACGAAGGGGTGCGGTATCTTGAGATTCGATATTCCCCCGTACTCCACACCCGCCAGGGGATGACCAGCGCAGAGAGCGTCGAGGCTGTCAAGCTGGGGCTGGACCGGGCCGAAACCGATTTCGGGATGCGCACCGGCATCATTATTTGCGGCATCCGCAGCATCTCACCGGAAGTATCGCTAAGGCTGGCCGATCTGGCGGTGCAGTTCAAGCACAAGGGGGTGGTGGGGTTCGATCTAGCGGGGGCCGAGGAAAATTTCCCCGCCAAACATCACCAGGAGGCCTTTTTCCTGATCTTAAAAAACAATATCAACACCACCCTGCACGCCGGGGAGGCCTTCGGGCCCGAAAGCATCCATCAGGCTATCCACTACTGTGGCGCCCACCGCATTGGACACGGCACCCGGCTGATGGAGGACCAGGAGCTGATGCATTATGTGAACGACCACCGGTTGACGCTGGAAATGTGCCTTACCAGCAACGTGCATACCAAGAGCGTCCGCAGCCTGAAGGAACACCCTTTCAAGTATTACTTCGACCAGGGGATCCGCGTGACCCTCAACACCGACAACCGGTTGGTTTCCAACACCACCCTCTCGAGGGAATATTTGATTGCCAAAGAAACCTTTGGCCTACAGCTTGACGATTTCCGCGATATCATCATCAATGGTTTCAAGGCGGCCTTCATGAGTCACCAGGAGCGGCGCGAGATGATCAAAGGGGTGATAGATGAACTGCAGGCTGAATTCGGGATCAAGCGGCTTATTGTCGCCTGATTACGGCGACTTTGCTGACACCGGACCGGCCGTCCGCCAGGTAGGCCGCCACCAGGTATACCCCTGAACCGACCCACTCGCCATTGGAATTCCGGCCGTCCCAGAAGGCCTGGTAGCCCTGGATATCCCCATCACCGGTGGCCAAACTCCGTACCAAGCGTCCCGAAACGGTAAAGATCTTCACCTCCGACCCCTGACGGAGACCGTCGATGACCAGCGGTGCAGCCGCCGGGATATAGTAAGGACTGGGATAGAGCTTCAGGCCGGCATAGTCCCGGACGTCTTGCCTGAAAGGCATCCTCAGGATGGAGATACCCTTGGCGGTGGCGATATACGCCAAGCCGGCACTATTATCGAGATAAATATCCAGAACCTCATTGGAAGGCAACGGGCTGTTACGCACATTAAAACCGTTAACGTCGGGCCAGTAAGTGGTGTTGTCCAGCAAAACCCATAACCCATCCTGGGTGGAGCTGATCCACTTGTTGTTCTGAGCATCCACCCGCACCCGGGCCCCCTGGCTGAACGGTATTTCGTTGAGGAAATAGCCGTAGTTCGTAAATGGGCTGAGGGTTGGTCCCGATTCCAGCTCCACCACCACCCAACCCATCAATCCCTGCGGCGCCAGGGTCCACAGAATACCCTGATGGTCGAAGGTCATCGACCAGATGGTGTTGGGATCACTACTCGCCAGCCGGGAAGCGGGCCGATACCAATTATCGTCCGAATTATCCTCCAGGGTGCCCCCAAAATCAAGCACCGCAATGCCACCCGGGCTGGAGGCATGCAAGGCTTCCTCGCTGGCAATCCACACCCGCCCCTGGCTGTCAAAAGCGATTTCAGTGGGAGCTTGATTTAATTTCTCGCCACTTTCCTCGCGCGAGAAATGAACCCAGCGATCATCCGGATCATCCGGGATTAAGACGGCCAGGGTATTCCCCTGGATATTCCCTTTCAATATAGTGATCCAGACATTGCCCGCCTCGTCCCGGGCCATCTGACGCACAGTGCTGTAGCCACTCGCAACCGGGGCATCCAATACGCCATCAGTGGTGTCATATTTTACGTAAGCCGGGACATTGTCATAGTTGAACCGGAGCAGAGTAGCCGCCTCCGGAAAGTTACCCTTGAGTCCCACTAAAAGGTCGCCGCCAGGCAGCTCCACCATATTCCAGGAGGGTTTACCCCGGAAATAAAGGGTGTCAGCGAGGTAAGAATCGCTTTGCTCGATCAAATAATTCCCGTGAATCCGGTCCTTATCCGGCCCAATATTCAGCCACCAGCTGGGGATCAGGTTATACCATGACCGGCCGTTGAACCTGGCAATCCCGCCACTGCCGGCTCCCACCAGCTCCCCGGAGCTCAATTTCAGTAGGGCGGAGTAGCTCTGGTCCACCATGCTGTTAGCGCCCAGAAACTCCCAGCTGTCCTGCACCAGGTTATAGCGGCTCAGCCCGTTACGAATGATAATCGCATAGACGCTTTCCGTATCGTCAGCCACCACGGCGGCTATCACCGGGCCTAGAGTCCGGCGAGAACCTTGGGCTTTTTGGTAGGGAGATAAAAATAGCAGTATATTTGAAAATGAGACTATGAACTCGCCGTTCAAACCGGGGGTCAAATGGCGTACGGTGGAGCCATTGAATTTATTGGCCACTTGCCAACCGCCGGGCGATCGCTGCCGGAGCGCATCCAACAGCGAGCCGTTATTATCGATCCCGTCCAGGGCCAGCAGCCAGTGGCCGGTGGAATCGACGTGGTACTGGACCAGTTCACCCAGGGTGTCATCGGCCAGCCGGACCCAACTACCCGGGTCTTTTAAATTCCCCCGGACCACATCTCCGGCCAGCACCGCCGTGGGGGTGGTGACGATCAAGGTATCCCCGTCCAGATCCAGATCGTTGATGGCCGTCGGCCCGCCGGGCAAGTGTGGCCATATATCCCGGTACTCGAACCGGTCGCCCGCACGGTGGATATCAATGATCCCCACCTCATTGCCCCGCCGGAAGGCGGCGAAACCCCGGTCGGCGGTGGCGCAGATATGGGTAATCCGGTCAATATCCAGATCGATTACATCCAATGCACCGGTCTCAAGATTATACACCTGAATAACTCCCCGCGGCTCGGCGCCCCCCAGCCACAGTTTGCCGTCAGCCAACGTCAACGTGCGAATATCCGGATAGACCAGGCCTTGCGGCAGTCCGATCAGGCTATAGGCGCCGCCGGCCAGATCGTATACCAGAGCACCTCCGCCCGTGGCCATATAAATCTTACCGTTGTGGTATTGGAGCGCTTGAGGATTATTGACGGGGAAGTAATGGCGCCACTCCCCCACCCGGGCCTGCCCCCGCAGACCGGGGACACCGGCCAAGAACCATAGTATCAGCGCCAGGGAGGGTCTGATCAAGGCAATTTGGGTAACAGGTTCACCATTTCTATCAGGCTCTGCATCGACTCAGCGCCTTTGTTGCCGGCTTTGGTACCGGCCCGTTCGAACGCCTGCTCTATCGTGCCGGTGGTCAGGACACCGAAAGAGACCGGCACTTTCGATTGCAGGGCAGTTTCACTCAGGGCCCGGGTCACCTGGTGCGCCAGGACATCGAAGTGCAGTGTACTGCCCTTGATCAGCGCCCCCAGGGCCAGGACACCATCAAACCGGCTGCTGCCGGCCAGTCGCCGGACCACTGCCGGGATCTCGAATGCTCCCGGGACCCATACTACCGTCAGATTGTCCGGCTTACCACCGTGGCGCAAGAAGGCATCCTCAGCCCCGGCCAGCAACGCCTGGGTGACGGTACTGTTGAACCTGCTCACCACCACTGCAATTTTCTGGGAACTCAATGTCAGTTCACCGGTAATCGTCTTGCTCATGATGCCCTCCTATTGTAGAATCAAATGGCCCAATTTATCCCGCTTGGCCTTCAGGTATGGCCGGCTTTCGGCGGTAGCAGGAATTTCGATCGGTTCGCGGCTCACAATCTCCAGTCCATAACCGTCCAGGCCCACTACTTTCCGGGGATTGTTGGTCAGCAGCCGCAGTTTCCGCACACCCAGGTCCAACAGAATCTGCGCGCCAATGCCGTACTCACGCAAGTCGGGCTTGAACCCCAGCTGCAGATTGGCTTCCACCGTGTCCAAACCCTGGTCCTGGAGGCCGTAAGCCAGAAGCTTGTTCTTCAGGCCGATCCCCCGGCCTTCCTGGCGCAGGTAAACCAGTACGCCCCGGCCGGCGGCGGTGATCAGCTCCAGGGCCTTATCCAACTGCGGGCCGCAGTCGCAACGCAGTGAGCCGAAGATATCTCCGGTGAGGCACTGGCTGTGAACGCGGACCAGGATCTCTTGATCAGCGCTAAGTTCCCCTTTCACCAGGGCCATGTGGGTATCGTTATGAATGGTGTCCTGATAGACTACCAGCCGGAATGGGCCGTACTGGGTGGGGAAGTTCAGGCTGGTGAGCCGCTCGACCAGTTGCTCCTTTTTCCGGCGATAGGCGATAATCTCGGCTATACTGATCATCTTCAGGTCATATTTGCCGGCCAGATCCCGCAGCCGCTCCCCGCGGGCCATGGAGCCATCCTCGTCGATTATCTCTACCAACAGGGCCACCGGTTCCGCCTCGGCCAACTGCGCCAAGTCGATGCCGGCCTCGGTGTGTCCGGCCCGCTGCAAGACACCACCCTCTTTGGCGAGCAGAGGAAACATATGGCCGGGCCTACCCAGGTCTGAGGCCGAGGCAGCCGGATCGAGGATCACCTGCAAGGTGCGCCAGCGGTCCTGGGCCGAGATACCGGTGGTGGTGCCCTCCATGGCATCCACACTGACGGTAAAGGCCGTTTCGTGCAGGGAGGTGTTGCTCGATACCATGGGGTTCAGTCCCAGTCGCCGGGCCCGGTCGGGCGTAAGGGGCACACAGATCAGGCCCCGTCCCTCCCGCGACATGAAATTGATGTCCTCCGGGCGGGCCTTCTGGGCCAGCATGATGAAGTCACCCTCGTTCTCACGTTCCTGGTCATCGGTGACGATAACCATTTTGCCGGCCTGCAGGTCCGCCACAATAGCTCGGATATCTTTTTCCAGAGTCAACTTTCTCCGTATCCCCAGTTGCGCAGTTTTTCCATCTCCAGATCGTAGCGCTCCTCATCCCCGTCGATCTCAAACAGGCGCTCAACGTAGCGTGCCAGAATATCGGTCTCGATATTCACCGGGTCCCCCACCTGCTTGCGGCCCAGGGTGGTCGAGGACAAGGTGTAGGGTATCAGCGCCACCGTCAGACCGGCGATTGACAGGTCGGCGATAGTCAATGAAACGCCGTCCAAGGTAATGGAGCCCTTGGGCAGGCAGTACCGTAGCCACACGCTGTCGATGGTAACAGTCAGGCGCACATCGCCACCATCCACCACGATACTGTTTATATAGGCCACGGTCTCCACGTGCCCCTGGACCATGTGCCCGTGAAAACGGTCCCGGGCAGCCATGGCCCGCTCCAGATTCACCGGGTCGCCGGCCAGCAGATCACCCAGGTTGCTGCGTTGCAACGTCTCGGGGATCACTTGGACGGTAAAGCGATCAGCGGCAGTTTCCACCACGGTGAGGCACACGCCGTTAACGGCAATGCTATGGCCGGGCGCCAGGTCACTGAGTACTTGTTCGGCCCGGACGACCAGATTTTCGCCGCTGTCCGAAACCGTCCGCTCAGCAACAGTCCCGGTCTCTTCCACGATTCCTGTAAACATAGAACTTTTCCTATATCAATGAAAGTTACTAAGCCGGGCATGAGCCTCCGGCGACCAGGCAACCGTCAACCGGTCACCACCCGATTCCACTTCCTGCTCGGTATGCCACTCGGGCGGGACCGATATTGTGTTACCCAATTTACCATGTTCCCGCACTTCCGAATCCGCTTTCTGCGGGGCGGTGAAGAGCATAATCTCATCAACCAGTCCGGCCTTTAAAAAGCTATCGTGCAGCCGGGGGCCACCTTCGACCAGCACCGTGGTTAGTCCCCGGCGGCCCAATTCAACCAGCACCTGCAACAGATCTATCCCGTTAGTTCCCAGGCTCACCCCAATCTGTTCGCCCCAGGTAGCGGATGCCGCCCCTTCACCGCCGCTGAATCGCAAGGTCGGTGCTTGCCCGTCGGTAAACAGGTTCAGGTCCGGTTCCAGCACACGGTTGCTATCCAGGACGATGCGGCGCGGATTGGCGCCTTTCGCCTCCCGGACCGTCAACCGGGGATTATCCGCCTGGGCTGTGCGCCGGCCAATCATTACGCAGTCCACCTCGGACCGTAGCCGGTGCACCATCCGCCGGGATTCGGCCGACGTAAACCAGCGATTACCGGTCAAGCTAGCGGCCACAAAGTTATCGCTGGTTCGAGCCGCCTTCAATATTACATATGGCTCGCCGGTGGTTACCCATTTTAGGAAACCCCGGTTGAGCCGGGCCGCTTCCGGGGCCAGAACTCCAAGTTTAACCTCAATGCCCGCCGCGCGCAGGCCGGCGATACCGGCGCCGTCAACTTTGGGATGGGGATCGCGGTGGGCCACGACCAGCCGGGTCACACCGGCCTGAATCAGGGCCGGGACACAGGGATCGGTTTTCTTGCCTGGAAAGGTTTTTGCGCACGGTTCCAGGGTTACATAGGCGGTGGCTCCCCGCGCCCGGCCACCAGCCTGCTCCAGGGCCCGGGGCTCCGCATGGGGACCACCGAAGTGCTCGTGCCACCCTTCACCCACAACTTCCCCGTCCCGTACGAGGAGACACCCCACCTTAGGATCGGGACTGACCCGTACTGCATTCCGCCCGGCCAGTTCCAGTGCCCGGCGCATGAATACGCTGTCAATTTCCTGACTCGCAACCCTGGAGGTTCCCGGCGCAGTGATTGTGGCGGCCCCAGCCATCAGGACTACGCGAACGGCACGGGAATAAAGCATAGGATAAAGATGGCCAGACAGATCAAACCGATCCGTAATTCATAGGGAGATAAGGGGCGCTGGATGTCGTGGATCGGGGGATGCCGTACCGTGCGCATCAGCACCATTATCAGCACGGCCCACAACAGCCAGTTAGGTGAGAGGAACAGGCCCATGGGTATCAGCAGCGCCAGCACCACTCGCCCCAACAGGGTCTGGCGGTCGCCCAGCAGGGCGTAGGAAATATGCCCGCCGTCCAATTGGGCCAACGGCAGCAGGTTCAACATGGTCACCAGCAACCCGATCCAGCCGGCGAAGGCCACCGGGTGGAGCATAATGTCCTGCTCGGGACCCAGGCCGGGGAATATTATGGCGGAAGACAGTTTTAATAGCAAACTATCCCCCAGAATAATCCCCTCGCCCCCGATGTCCACCACCGTGGACAGTAGCATCCCCAGAAACAGGGCCGGGACCGCCACTAGAAAGCCGGCGATGGGGCCGGCGGCGCCGATCTCCAGCAGGGCCAGCCGGTTGGGGATGGGACCGCGCATTTTGATAAAGGCCCCGAAAGTGCCGATAAAAGTGATCGGCGGCGGCACCGGGATAAAATAGGGCAGGGTAACATCTACATTATGTTTACGGGCATAGTAATAGTGCCCGTACTCGTGGCAACCGAGTATGGCCAGCAGGGTCAGGCTGAAGGGCCAGCCGTAGATGATGGTCCAGGGTTGGAGGAAGACGTTGTATCCCGCCAGGATGGTCCCGGACATGAGGGTTGTCAGGACGGTGGCCAGGAAAAGGCCCAGGTGCAGACGGGACGGTTTTTGGCCGCTCTTACTTAGCCGCTCCCGGAATATGACCAGCAACCGCTGCTCCTGGCGGTTGAAATCGACTTGTAAGTCCAGATCGGTCAGGGCGGCCCGCTCGGCCCCCTCCGATACACCGTCCAT
Source organism: uncultured bacterium (assembly GCA_965372015.1). Classification (GTDB taxonomy): domain Bacteria; phylum Fidelibacterota; class Marinisomatia; order SCGC-AAA003-L08; family TS1B11; genus JACZSB01. The sequence continues at coordinate 8,175 of CBDVAP010000017.1, forward strand.
CAGGTGATAGTAAACAACTTCCCCGGACGGAAACTTCCCGCGGCCGTCAATAATTGCGACCCGTGCGAGGGCCTGGACTCCCTTTTCGATTTCCAAGGACATAGTCAGCTCAAGTCAATGCGGCCGGAGGGCAGGAGTTCCCATCTAAGGTAGTTTCAAGTCTTCAGGGAAATACCATCGCCGGGGCTCGGCCGAGGGCGGTTCCCGCCAATCCCCCGGCAGCTTGGGTACCAAGGGCCTGGAGATCCCCTCCACCGTCACCGGCACTTTATCACCCAGATAGTATTCCAGGGTACTGATCCAGTCCCGGCAGGCCTGAACGTACTCAGCCACCACACTGTCAGAGAAGCCGGTAGCCCGCACGGAGGCAATGGAAAGGGCCGAGACAACCGGCAGGTACAGGTTGGCGGGGTCCTGATACACCATATCGGTCCCCCGCACCAGCTCGTCGATGGTAAAGCGGTTCAGGTAATCCCGGAATATGGTACCGGCGTCGGCTGTATCCACCGCCCAGCCCTGGAGAAAGTAGTATAGCTTGGCGTCCAGCAGCCCCTGTACATAGGCCCTTTTCATTGGCTGCCGGTACTCGGGATATTCCGCCGTGAGACGGTCGATCCGCTGCCAATCGTACCCGTTCCAGAGCAGCCTGGTAGTCTGAGCGGGGGCCCAGGCCGCCAGACAAAGTACAGCTAAGATGATCCGTATCATTTGCGGAAACGTGTCGGAGTCGAACCGACCATCCACCTCTCGACGGATCGACAGTTTTGAAGACTGCGGCGCCCACCGGGGTCGCAAACGCTTCCTGAATTTAATCAACCCGCTGGACCAGGTATTCCAGTCCGTAATCCCGTTGCAGCCTTTCACCAAGGCGCTGGGCTGCTTCCCGGGTAGCGAAACCGGACACGATCACCGCGAACAGTGTACGCTCCTGGGAGGTATACCTGCGGATAAACACCTCGTAATTTAAGGATTCCAGCAGGTCCTGTTGCCGCAGGGCGTTTTCCCGTTGACTGTAGACCCCTACCTGTAGTTGGAACTGTGGGCCGGTTTTCCCCTCACCCGGCGAGGCTCGACCCCCACTGGGACGGGCTCCCTTATCATCCGGGAGCACCACCACTTTTCCTTCCTGCAGGTCGAATTTAATCTCCGGGTATTTGCGGGCGAACACCTGGGCGTAAAATAAGGCCGTGTCCCGGTCGCCGGAAACCAGCAGCGCATTCAGGAATAATCTGATACTCGAATGCACCAGATCGGAGCGGGGATAGTGCACAGCAATCCGCTTGAGCTCCTGGGCCGCCTGAATGTAAAGCCCCCGGGAATAGAGAAATTCACCAATCTTCAGCAGGGCATCATCGGCGTAGGGATTAGTGGGATAAAGTTGCACTACCTTATTGAACAACCCCACTGCCGCATCGCCGTCTAGTGTCACCAAACCCTCGAGAAATAGCACGGCGCCGTCATTAGGGTGCTGCTTTTTCAGTGCCGGCAGCGCCTGCCGTACTTCATCCACCCGGCCCTGGTAGGCCAAGTCGATATAGTGGGCGATGCTCTGCCCGTCAGCCTCAGCCGCCAGACAAAGCAGGAATAGCGGTATCCCGCTACGCCAGTTTTTCCAGAGGATCACTATCTGGGCTGAGCCAGCTCATCAGAGAGGCTTGCTCCGCCTCCCGGCTGGCCAAATCTTGGGCGTTACTGCGGATGGAATCAACCAACTGGTCCAACTCCGGCAGCAGGTTCTGCTCCGAACCTCGCCGGTAGTTCAATTTCAGCCGAATGGCGTTAATTAAAGGACCCTCGGCCGCGCTCTGGGGAATAGTGGCCAGCAGCTGCTCGGCCTGATCCAGTTCCCCCTTGCGCACGTAAAAATTAGCCAGGGCCGCTATCCCGTCCAGGTTCTCGGGATTCTTGTCCAACACCTGCCGCAGGAAGGGACCTACGTCATCGAATCGTTGCAGGTAATACAGGGCTTCCTCCACCCGGTGCAGGACCCGGTAGATGTCCTGAGGGGATAATTCCACAAAGGAGGACCAGTGCGCTACCGCCTGGGGGTAAAGCTTCCCTATCTTGCGATTCAACTCCTCCTGCTTGCGCTCATTAACAGGTCCGCGGGTGGGATCCTCCAGGTCGGTCAACTCCTGGCGGTAACCGGCTACTTCATCGGCGAAAGATTCCGCCAGGTAATAATGGGCCGGTGAGAAACCCTGGTCGATCTTGAGGGCTTGCTCATAATGGGAGCGCACAGTCTCCGGCGGGTCGGTCCGGCGCCGGTCATATCCCTGCCGGAAACGGCACAGCGCCTGTAGACGGGGATCCTCTTTCTGTTTGGCCTTTTGCCAGCGGGCCAGATACTTGCCGACCGAGACCCAGTCCCCCAACTCCCGGTGGAATTTTACCAGGTGACGCAAGGCCCAGGTATTGCGCTTATCCAATTTCAAAACGGCCTGGCCCCATTCCACGGCCTTGGCGGGCTGCCCCAGGGCACTATAGTCCAGGGCCAGATTCTTGTATAACTCCAGCTGGTAGTAGGATGAAAGGTCGCTACGGGCCCTCAGGCTATCGTGCATCTTCAGACCCTTATCCGCCACCCCGCCCAGGCGCAGCACCTGGCCCATCTTGAGATAGGCCGCCACATGGTCGGTATCCTTCTCGATCACCCCTTTGAAGCACTGATAGGCCCGCTTCAAATTGCCCCGCAACAGGTGATCCAGCCCTTCGGTATAGAGGCTTTGAGGGTCGTGCCGCTGCCTGGGCCGGATGATAACCACCAGCACTATCAACACGACCGCCCCTACCAGAACGGTTATAACTATGGGATCGAGCATGGGAACTATTCCTCCATCTGGGGAGGAACGTCCTCGGAGGGGAGGTCGGGGCCATCCGGGGTAAGGGCGATTTCTTCCGAATCCTGGAAGATCTCCTCATCCAGCCCCGAGTGCCGTAGGTTGTTGATCTCGATCCGCAGCTTCTTGAGCTGCTTGTTCTGATTACTGATAGTTATCTGGTTTTCCATGATCTGTACCAAACCGATAATGAACCCCAGCAGAATGCCCAGGCCTATTGTGGTCACCAGCATTGTGACGAGGCTCACATCCTCGTATACTTTACCCGGCATGAGCCAGATATTCACCGTCTGCCCGGAATTCATACTCAGCATCACCGCCAGTCCCAGGACGACGAACAGCAGAATCAGTAATTTAAGCAACCGCATGATAATCCTCCGGCGAATTCACCAAATGTCCTTGTAAAGCCACACCGAATGAACCGTCAAGATGTACCGGGACGAAATCCTTAATCCTGGCCGATCCCTTATCGAAAACCACCCACTTGTTGCCGTCGGTCCGGCCAGCCCACTGGGCCGTGGACTTCTTGCTCTGCTTCTCCACCAGCACCTCCACCACCCGGCCCGCCAGCGCCCGGTTACGCGCCAGGCCGATAGACTTTTGCAAAGTCAGCAATTCTTCTAAACGGGCCTGCTTCTGCGCTTCGGGAACCTGGTCCTCATATTCGGCGGCCTTAGTACCGGAACGCAAGGAATACTTGAAGGTAAAGGCGCTGTCGAACTCCACCGTGCGCAGAACTTCCAGGGTCTTTTCGAAATCCTCCCGAGTTTCACCGGGAAACCCGACGATTATATCGGTGCTGATACTGCAGCCCGGCATTACCTCCCGGATGTGTTGCGCCAAGGCTACGAATCGCTCCCTGGTATAGGTGCGGTTCATGCGCCTCAGGATGCTGTCCGCCCCGGCCTGCAGCGGCAGGTGGAGCGACTTACAGATGTTGTGGTGTCCGGCCATTACCTGGAGCATCCGTTCGTCGACATCCGAGGGGTGGGGCGAGGTGAACCTCAGCCGCCTAAGTCCCGGTACCGCCGCCACGGCCGCCAGCAGGTCCGGGAACCTGTGCGCCTCATGGCGGTAGGAATTGACATTCTGCCCCAGGAGGGTCACTTCCAGAAACCCTTGCCGGACTGCGTCGGTGGCCTCAGCCACGATACCATCCAGGGAGCGGCTGCGTTCCCGTCCCCGGGTGAAGGGTACAATGCAGAAGGTGCAGAACTTGTCGCACCCCCGCATGATGGAAATCCAGGCATTGATGCCGGCGGCCCGGGAAGGGAACAGTTCGTCGTAGACTTCCAGCCGCGATAGCCGGGTATCCACTACATGCCGGGGATCGTTCCGCCGCTGGGCAATTATTTCGGGCAACCGCCGGTAACGATCCGGCCCCAGCACAAAGTCGATATACGGCTTAGATTCCAGCAGGTTGTCCGCCAGGCTTTGGGCCAAACACCCCAGCACGCCTATCAGCACCGCCGGGTCTTTCCGCTTGAGATGAGCCAACTGGCCCAGCCGGTTATGCACCGTCTCCTCGGCCTTCTCCCGTATGGCGCAGGTATTCAGCAGGATCAGTTGGGCCCTGAGCGGATCGGCGGTCCGCTGGTACCCGCAGCCGTCAAGTAGACCGGTCACCAGCTCGGAGTCGGCCACGTTCATCTGGCAACCGTATGTTTCTACGAAATAGCGCATCAGTGTGTATGGGGGCTGCTTTATTTAGAGGCAGCGGCTCAGGGGAAGTTAATCATTCCCAGCCGGTAACCGGTATCGGTGAAAGTGATAGTACCTAAAAGTAATTGGCGGGATTCTGGGGGCGGTTGTAGTGCCGTACTTCGTAATGCAGGTGAGGCGCGGTGGAACGGCCGGTATTACCGGAGCGCCCGATGAGATCACCCCGCTTCACCACCTGGCCCGGTTCGACCTCAAATGTGCGCAGGTGGCCGTAGAGGGTCTTGAAGCCGTTGCCGTGGTCGATCTTGATATATAGCCCCAGATTGCGGTCGAAGCGGGTGGTCAAAACCTTTCCGCCGGCGGTAGCGTGAACCTTGGTACCGGTGTCGGCGGTGATGTCCATGCCGTGGTGAAACTCCCGTTTGCGGGTGTACGGGTGCCGCCGCGCCCCGAAGCGGCTGGAATAGTGCCCACCAATGATGGGCTGAATGGATGGCGTCCGCCGCAGCCGGGCCAGGTCATCCTTGATGGTATCCCGCAACTGTTCGTAACTGATCTGCTCCAGCTTCAGCTCGCGAGCCAAGGCGTCCAGTTGGGTGGTTATGGCGGCCAGGCCCCGGTCGGAAGTGGGCAGCAGGTAATCCATGTCGGTGCGGACTCCCACCAGGCTGCCTCCGATACCCACCTGGCGAATTTCATCGGGGATGCTCGGCAGATTAGCGTGCGCCCGGAGGTCCTCGTCCATATTGGACAGGACACCGATCTCGCGCTCCAGGGTACCGATCCGTTTTTCGAAATCGTGGACCAGCTGGTGCAGGGCGGCATTGTCCCGGCGCAACTTCGCTACCCGGTGGGCATGGGCTGTTTCCAGCAATAAGTGAGCCCCTAGATAGAGGAGCACCGGAGTCAGCACCACAGCGGCTAACAGCAGCTTGATGGCCCTGCGGCCCCGTATCTCTATCTGGTGTAATCCAGAGCGGCCCTCCTGAAGAATCAGCAGCTTCAGGTTATTTGAGCCGATGGATGAAACAATTCTGCCTATCTTAGAACTTCGTAACCCCATATATCCTTCTATTTTAGCAAATCGAGGCCGGTTCTGGCAACAAAAACATGCCTCTCAAACACGTTACCGGATAAAGTGTGATCAATTTCACATGCCGCCGGGCTGTGGCGTGTTCAAATGAGCCCTCCAGCCACCGCATTATCTCCCGATTGGTCCTGAATCTCAATCTGTAATCCAGGCGACAATAATAGCGTGCTCACGATCAGATCCGCACCTTGGCATCTCCAAGCGCCTATTTCTTAGCCGCCTTCCCAGTGCTCTTCCGGCCCCCGGCGGACGCTTTCGATCGGGGCCGGCTACCTTTGGCTTTACCGTTCCCGGTCGGTTTTGGCTTCCTGTCAGCGGCCTGCGCCGCTCCCACATCAGCCAGATTCGAAGCTTGCTTTATGGCCCGTTCTTTCTCGGCGATGCCCTGGGCCAACTGGGCTACCCTCTCACGTAGGGCGGATACTCCTTCATGCCCGGCAAAATCTTTCCCGCCCTGCAATTCGCCATAGGCGATCCGGCCCAGGTCGGCGAAAACCCGGTTCTGCTCCCGCTGCAGCTGAAAGACATCCATTTTCAGACGCCCGATGCGGCTCAAGATTTCCGCCTTGCCGGCCGCCGCTTTAGTCAGTTCGCCGGCCTTCACCACCGCCGAACTGGTGAAAGTCCGCAGGTTCTCAGCCAGTGTATCCATGAATGTTTTCATGCCCTAAACCCTCCAATGCAGCTATGGAATGTAGCCATTGATTGTGCCGGAGGCCAAGTTTTAGTGATACAAATAGCATACTGCCCGGCGGCCAGGCAGCCACAGTACTATCCATATCGGTCGTCCCGGCGAATTTCTTACCGTAAATCGTCACCCAGGGTGGCATGCTCACACCGAACCCTGGTCCAGCTGCGCCCGCAATACCTGCTGCACCACTTTCGGGTCCCCCTGCCCCTCGGTGGCCGCCATCACCTGCCCCATGAACCAGCCGAACAATTGGCCCTCGCCGCTACGATAACGGGCCAACTCCTGGGGGTTATCGGCCAGTACCTGCCGTACCACCTGCTCCAGTTCGCCGCTATCGGAAACCTGGGCCAGTTGGTCCCGTTCCACAATCGCCAACGCCGACAATCCGTCGTCCAGCATCTTATCGAAAACCAACTTACCGGTGTTGCGGTTGATGGCCCCCTCACTCACCAGGTTGATCAGCCCCGCCAGGCCGCCCGGGGACATGGCAAAATCCTGTATCTCTTGGCGCTCCTCGTTGAGCACCCGCAGCACCTCGCCCAATAACCACTGAGCCGCGTCCAGGGGCGCCGCACCGGCCTTAATCACCTGTTCGTAATAGGCCGCCAGCTCCTTAGTGCGGGTCAGGGTCTCGACGTCCACCAGTTTCAGGCCGTATTCCCGGGTAAATCGTTCCTCGATGGCCGCCGGCAGCTCCGGTAGCTGGGTCTGCAAGGCGTCCACCCGGTCGCGGCTGACCTGCACCGGCACCAGGTCCGGTTCGGGGAAATAGCGGTAATCGTGTGCTTCTTCCTTGCTGCGCATGATACGGGTCTCCCCCGCCGCCTCGTCCCACAGCAGGGTACACTGTTCCACCTGGCCGCCGCTCTCTAAGATCCCGATCTGCCGCTCGATCTCGAAGTTCAGGCCGCGTTCCACGCCCCGAAAGGAGTTCAGGTTTTTCATCTCGGTGCGGGTACCCAATTTCGTAGCGCCCCGGGGCCGGATGGAGATATTGGCGTCGCAGCGCAGGTTGCCCTTCTCCATATCGGCATCGCTTACGCCGGTGTACTCCAGGGTCTGCTTGATCCGCTCCAGGTAGCGCCGGGCCTCCTCGGGCGAATGCATGTCCGGCTCACTTACTATCTCGATCAGCGGTGTGCCGCAGCGGTTAAAGTCCACGTAGCTCACGCCGTCCGTTCCGTGGATGGTCTTGCCGGCATCATCCTCCAGGTGGATGCGGGTGATGCCCACCGTTTTGCCGGCGCCGTCTTCCATGATCAGCGCCAGGCTGCCACCCTCGCACAGCGGTTCGTCGAACTGGGAAATCTGGTAGCCCTTGGGCAGGTCGGGATAGAAGTAGCTCTTGCGGGCGAACCGCGACAGTGGCCGGATACGGCAGCCCACCGCCAGCCCCATGGTGACGGCCAGCTCTATAGCCAGGGCGTTGAGCACCGGCAGGGCACCAGGATAGCCCAGGCACACCGGGCAGGTATGGCGGTTGGGAGCCTCACCGTAGGTCCGTTTGCAGGCGCAGAACATTTTGGTGTCGGTGGCCAGCTGGGCGTGCACCTCCAGCCCGATGACGGGTTGCCAGCGCTCGAGTATAGTATCTTGCGAATGGGTGGTCATGCGATCAGCGCAGTCGGCTCAATCGGTTTGTTAGGCTGATACTTGCTCAAAGGAAAAGTATGGAATATCGGCGCGCTCCTTAGCATGCTCGACCGTAATCGCACAGATATTTCCTTCACCGTCCAGTTCGAGCACAGTATTCTCATCCAGGTCTTTGGTCTCCAGGGCCTTGTCCGGCTTGAATTCAATGTATAAAGTATCAGTATCTTGAAAGTATTTGATCTTCATGTGGTATAGCTCCTGTCAAAGAAAGCATTATGCACGGTTTCTCCGTCTGGAAGTAGGATAACGCGGAGATACCTTCCTTCCAGCTCCGCAATAGGCGCCCAGCGACGAATACGGCCGTCTTGCTGAATATCCTCTTTTACCGGCTGCTCAATCACTCGCTGTACCCACTCCAATTTAATCATCGCGGTCCGGACGACTACGCATTGCCTCGAAATATTTCGTGAACTTCATTTTTGGGTCATCTTAAAAACAGTGATCTTCAGAACTAGTGCTCGGTTGGGCATGCACCTCCAGCCCGATGACGGGTTGCCATTTTTCGAGGAGGCTATCTAGTGTTTGGGTTGCCATGAGGTCGGTTCATCATTTAGCCGAATTTACGTCGTGCCCACACGCGATTCTACGGTACATGTTAAAGGAAGGTTGTGTTTGTGCGCTATCAGGGCTGCTCGTCTGCTGGCAAAACCGCTGTTAATCGCATAATGATGGATTCGTCGACGCGAATATGGGGTTCAGTTCATGGCTTTTCTATCGTGAAATACAAAATGGGACAAAATAACGGGGTCGGAATTTAGACCGATGGTGACCAACATTGATCGTTCTGTGGGTTGGTGCTTAGGGACCATCGCAAAATAATAAGGAAAGACTGCTTCAGGTAAGGCATATATTGAGATATTGGAACAACAGAATATTTTTCGTATATTTTGATCCAATATCGCACAATGCTTTACGGACCTACACTATGGAGCAAATGAGTGCATAACAACCTAGAATTCATGCATCTCTCAACGATATGAACATGTCAGGTTTAACTACTTCGCTGCTTAGCGGGCTAATAGTTTGTTTGGTGCTGCCATGGTCAGTCCATTTGCATGCTCAGACGGATACTCTGTGGACCAAGATTATCGGAATTGACCAGCAGAGTGGCAAAGTTTGGGCTGCGGATGAAACAGCGGATGGAGGATTTATCCTTACTGGTTCATCCTCGAATGATCTATGGCTTGTCAGAACCGATTCGATCGGCAACGTTATCTGGTCAAAGACGTTTGATAGGGGGATGGGTGATAGGGAATACGGAACCGATGTTCGTCAGACAAATAATAGTGGCTTCATCATTGCCGGGGCAACCAACGATCAGAGTCAAACACGAAGCAAGGTATGGCTGATAAGAACCGATGAGAAGGGAGACACCCTGTGGACAAAAACCTTCGAGGGTGGTGCGTGGGCTGGAGCCGGGGGACTCGATCTGACTGCTGATGATGGATATATCATAAGTGCAACCGCCTCCTTCGGATCTAATTTCAGGGATGTCTGGCTGATAAAGACGGATGCAGAAGGAAATTTAGTTTGGACAAGTCTCTTCATCGGGCAAGATGCCTTCAATTCTACTCATACCGGTGGTTCCATTCGACAGACCGTTGATGGTGGGTATGTCCTTGCCGCCAGCACTGGTTCCACACCTTCCAGTGGCGGCTGTGGTTGGGTGATTAGGACGGATGATTCCGGCACAATCATTTGGGAAACCACGCTTTGTGGAAAGGGGGAAAGCAGGCTATACTCCGTTAAGCAGACCAATGACCGCGGCTTTGTGTTAGCTGGTTCTACCACACAATACAGTGATCCAGCAGATTATGCCCTGCTAATAAAATTGAATGCCAATGGTGATATGCAGTGGCAGGACTTTTTTGGGGGGAATGGTTGGAGTATGTCTGTCGATCAAACGCATGACAACGGGTATGTCATAATTGATAAAGCTGGAGCTCTTTGGAAAACGAATGGCGAGGGAGAATTACAGTGGAGTTTTGATGTGAACATTGGAGAGTCTAGGTACTGTACCTCAATTCAGCAACTGTCTGACAGCGGGTTCTTAGTCGCTGGTTGGGCTCAAATTTCAGATCACGACTGGGCCTTTCTTGCTCGGCTTGCGCCTGATTCGAGTAGCGTAGCCGCCATATATGATATTGAATATCTCCCTTTCTCCCTAAGTCTCCACCAGAACTACCCCAACCCCTTCAACCCGGTGTCAACTATCCGGTATGACCTGCCCCAAGGCAGTGAGGTTTCGCTAATCGTATATGACATCCTGGGCCGGGAAGTGGCCAGACTAGTGGACAGTAACATGGAACGAGGTTACCACCAGACTCACTGGGATGGCCGGGATCAAAGTGGCCGTAGTGTCCCCTCCGGCATCTACATCGCCCGTTTAGTGACACCGGAATACAGCCAATCCATCAAGATGGCGCTTTTGAAATAACGGTTGGATATTGGATGTTTGTCTGATACCCTTGCCACACTTCCACAAGCTCAGAGCGACGAGGCTAATTGCTAACCAATTTACCCGCCAAATGCGGGGCCGAATACTATAAAACCACTTTCCTTACCGACAATATGCCCTCCAGCGCCACCAGCGCATCCAGTTGCTTCCGGTCCGGCTCGCTGTCCACCTTCACCACCAAGTAGGCCTTTTCCACTGTGCGCTCACGGCTCAGCAGCGCCTCGCCGATATTGATGCCCAAGCCGCCCAGGGTAGTGCCGATGCGCCCCAGCACCCCCGGCACATCCCGGTTGCGGATGAACAGCATCACACCCTCGGGGTTCAGTTCCAGGTGGTTGCCATCGATCTCCACCACCCGCCGGTGGCCGCGCCCGAACACCGAACCGGCCATGGTAGTCTCTCCGCCGGTGGTCTTCACCGCCACCCGCACTAAGTTGGCGTACCCCACGTCGGTGGAATCGCAGCCGTGGGTCAAGGTGATCCCCCGCTCCTTGGCCACGGCGGCGGTGTTCACGTAGTTCAGGCGGGTATCCAACACACCTTCCAGCAGTCCCAGCAAGGCCGCCAGCGCTAGCGGGTGGGAGTCCTCCAGCGTGCCATAGCAGGTGACCGCAACCTGTTTGATGGCGCCATCTGTAAGTTGGCACAGCATGCGCCCCATGTCGGCCGCCAGCTCCAGGTGGGGCTCCAGGCTCTTGAGCAGGGCCATATCACTGACCGGCATGTTCAGGGCGCTCTGCATTTTGCCTTCTAAAAGAAAATCGGCCACCTGCCGGCAGATAGCCAGCGACACCCCTTCCTGGGCTTCTTTGGTGGAGGCCCCCAGGTGCGGCGTCAGCAGGATGTTTTTGGCCTGGCGCAAGGGATTGTCATTTGGGGGCGGCTCACTGGTGAATACGTCCACCGCGGCCCCGGCGATAACGCCGCTATTCAAGGCCTCGGCCAGCTGGCCCTCGTTGACAATGCCCCCCCGGGCCACGTTGATCAGCCGGGCGGTGGGTTTCATCAGCTTCAGATTGCCGGCGTTGAGCAGATCGCGGGTCTCGTCGTTGCGAGGCACGTGCAGGGTAACAAAATCGGCCCGCTTCAGCAGTTCTTCCAGGGCTACCATCTCAAGTTCGTCGGAGTCCGGCAGATCCTGGGGAGCGTAGGGATCATACCCCAGGATTTCCATCCCCATGGCCCGGGCCGAGTCCATCACCCGCCGGCCGATACGCCCCAGCCCCACGATCCCCAGCAGCTTGCCGTTCAGTTCCACCCCCTGGAGCGCCTTACGGTCCCAGCGCCCCTCAAGCAGCGAGGCGTGCCCCAGGTGCACATTGCGTGCCAAGGCCATCAGCAGGGCCATGGTGTGCTCGGCGGCTGAAATGGTGTTGCCGTCGGGGGTGTTCATAACCACCACCCCCCGCAAGGTGGCCACCTCCAGGTCGATGTTATCGATGCCCACACCGGCGCGCCCCACCACCTGCAAATGGTCCGCCTGGTTAAGCAGCTCGGCATCCACGCTGGTGCCGCTGCGGATGATCCAGCCGTGCACCGCGCCCACCACCTCCAGCAGCTTGTCCACCGGCTGGCCGGTCAGATCGACCACTTCCAGGCCCCGTTCGGCCAGGATATCCAGCCCGGATTGGGCGATAGGATCGGTGATCAGCACCCGTTTCATGCCGCAACCTCCAGTGATGCTAGAACCTGGTCAAAGACTTTCAAGTAATCCTTCAAGTCCGTCATCATTACCGAGCCCATGTGGGCGATACGGAATACCTGCCCCCGCAGTTTACCGTAGCCCCGGTCCATGCGGTAGCCCCGTTCCTCCAGGGCCTCGAATATCGGTTGCACCGGCCACTCCTGCACGTTGCGCACCGCCGTGATGGTCACCGATTCGTACCCCCGCTCGGGATACAGCTCCTGGCCGTGGTCCAGCGCCCACTTACGGGCGTAAGCGGCCATCTCCTTGTGCCGGGCGTAGCGGCCAGCGAGGGTTTCGCGCTCTATATCTTTTAAAATCTTCACCAGCCCGAACATATGCGGCAGCGACGGTGTGCTGGGGGTCTGCATCTTCCGGTGGAATTTGTCCAGCACCTCAAAATCGAAGTAATAGCCCTTGGCGGTAATCTCCCCGGAGCGCTGCATGGCCCGCTCCGAGACGGCGCACACGGTGAATCCCGCCGGCAGCCCCCAGGCCTTCTGCAGCGAGGCAAAGCAGGTGTCCAGGCGCCAGTCGTCCACCTTGATCTCCACCCCCGCCATGGAGCTCACCGCATCCACATGCAGCAACACCTCGGGGTATTTTGCGGCCATCATGCCAGCGATATCCTCCAGGGGACTCATAACCCCGGTGGAGGTCTCGTTGTGTACCAGGGTCACCACATCGAACTTGCCGCTAGCCAGGGCCCGGTCGACGTCCTCGGGCTTGATCGCCCGGCCCCACTCCTTTTCCAGCACCTCGCAGGGCAGCCCGCAGGCTTTGGTGACCGTATGCCACTTGGCCGAGAAGGCCCCGTTGACGCAGTTCAGGGCCCCCTTTTTGACGCTGTTGCGCACCGCCGCCTCCCACACACCGGTGGCCGGGTTGGAGAACAGGAACACCCGGCCGTTGGTATTGAGCACCTGCTGCAAGCCGCTGACCACCAGCTCCATGAGTTCTGAAAACTCGGCGGTGCGGTGCCCCACCTGGGGCTGGGCCATGGCCTGCAGGGTGGCCTCATCCACCTGGGTGGGCCCTGGTATGAACAGTTTGGGGAAGATCATCGCGGCAATTCTCCGGACAGATAATAGGTGTTTATCAGGTGCTTGAAATTAGGCAGAAAGGATAAGCGTCGGGTAGGCGAGTGTGGCGGCTAAATTGGGGCCGCAGTTGCCGGATCGGCCCCAGCGGCTGCTCCCATATCCCTATAGCGCCAGGGAAATCCGTAAAGCGGAATCTATCTCTCCAATGGCATCGAGGTCCAGATGCCCTAATTTCTTGGTGATACGGTTACAGTCCACCACCCTTACCTGCTCGCATTTGGCGATGCTGTCCTTGGTTATCCCACCTCCGCCTTTTATAACAAAGGCCTGAAAGGGATAGACCTGTTTCTCAGCAGCATCCGTCAGTGGTACCACGATAGTGGTGGGCGAGTATTGATTGCCGAGGTCATTCTGGACGATAACGCAAGGACGGCTGCGGCCGCGCTGCTCCTTTCCCTTGCCAAACCCCAGGGTTACCAATACCACATCTCCGCGACGAATACGGACGGCCGCCACGTTTACCAGGTCTCCTCGTCGACATGCTCGAAATCAGCCAGCAGGTCGAGGTCCTCTTGAGCCAGAAATTTATAGCCCTCCACCATTTTGGCCTTGGTGCGTTGGTCCAGCCAGTCGGCAACCGCTCGGCGGATGGCTTCAGTATAGGTTAGTTCTTCTTCGTGAACCACTGCCGAGAGCTGGTTGTAAAGAGGCTCGGGAAGAGACAGGTTCACTCGTTTTGTTTCTTTTGCAGGTAAGCCGGGTACCGGCATGGTCACTACTCCTGATTGCAGATTCGATTCAAGCAAAGAACAATGCGCATACAATCTGCGCATGTATAATATGCATACAAAAAGCGCCTAATTCAAGTATTATCGCAATCTCGCTCCGGCAAGCTCAACGAGTACCGGCAAGCGGCTCAAACTTAGCCGTAAAATGCCTCAGCACCGGCGCCTGCCAGGTCATCTTCAGGCCCCGGATGGCATCCCGCCGCTCGAACAGGTTGACGATAGCCTCCACAACGTAGTCCACGTGGCTCTGGGTGTACACCCGCCGCGGCAGGGCCAGGCGCACCAGCTCCATCTCGGCCGGCTGCTCCTCCCCCGTTTCCGGATCGTGGCGGCCGAACATCACCGAACCGATCTCCACCGAGCGGATGCCCGCCTCCAGGTATAGCTCGCACACCAGCGCCTGCCCCGGATACTGCAACGGCGGGATGTGCGGCAGCATGGCCTGGGCGTCGATGTAGATGGCGTGGCCCCCCGGCGGCTGGACGATGGGCACCCCCGCCCGGGCGATGTGCTCCCCCAGATAACGGGTGGAGGCCAGCCGGTATTCCAGGTAGTCCTCGTCGAGCACTTCCTCCAGCCCCACGGCAATGGCCTCTAAGTCCCGGCCCGCCAGACCGCCATAAGTGGGAAAGCCTTCGGTAAGGATCAGCAGGTTCTTCTCCTGCTGGGCCAGCAGGGCGTCGTTGGTGCACAGAAAACCGCCGATGTTCGCCAACCCGTCCTTCTTGGCGCTCATGGTGCAGCCGTCGGCCTGAGCGAACATCTCCCGGGCGATCTCCAGCGGCGTTTTATCGGCGTAGCCCTCCTCGCGAAGCTTTATGAAGTAGGCGTTCTCGGCGAAGCGGCAGGCGTCTAAGTAGAAGGGAATATCGTGGCTGTGGGCCACCGCCGCCACCTCCCGAATGTTGGCCATCGACACCGGCTGGCCCCCGCCGGAGTTGTTGGTGATGGTCAGCATCACCAGCGGCACTTGCTCCGGCCCCACCTCGGCAATCAGGGCCTGCAGGGCGGCCACGTCCATGTTACCCTTGAAGGGATGCACTACCTCGGGCTGCCGGCCCTCGGGGATCACCAGGTCCACCGCCCGGGCGCCGATGAACTCCACGTTGGCCCGGGTGGTATCGAAATGGGTGTTGTTGGGCACCACCTGCCCCTGCTTGACGATAGTGGCGAACAGGATCCGCTCGGCTGCCCGGCCCTGGTGGGTGGGGATCACATACTTGAAGCCCATGACATTCTTGACCGATTGCTCGAAACGCTCCCAGCTGCGGCTGCCGGCGTAGGACTCGTCGCCCCGCATCAACCCGGCCCACTGCTCGCTGCTCATGGCCCCGGTGCCGCTATCGGTGAGCAGGTCGATCAGCACGTCCCGGGCCGCCAGGTAGAAGGGGTTATAGTGGGCGGCCTTGAGGATGCCTGCCCGCTCCTCGCGGCTGGTCAGGCGGATCGGCTCCACGGCCTTGATGCGGAACGGCTCGATGATGGTTTTCATGGACAATCCGGGTAGGTTGGTAATTGAAACTCAAGCGTAATTTAGGCAGGACGGGAAAGAATGAGGGCCAGCATCTGCAGCCTGGCAGGGGTCGTTTGCGACCCGATTCGGGGTTCTAATAGCCAGCTGGTGGCCGCTTGAGATAATTCCTGAATTGGGTCTCAGTTCTGCTCAGACCAAGAAACACGAAGCGCCCAACTTAATCAGTTTCCGATCTGCTAGGATAAAGTGGCTTATAGTTCTGCCCTCATAACTTGTTGAGCGCCGCAGGGTAGATTTCAAACAACTGGTATTGAAATACATTATTTGACTACCAATATGGTCTCCAGAGCGCGATCTCCTTTAATCCAACCATTAGTTTATTAACTTTAGGAAAAATATACGGAAAACATTGATTAAATTCGAATCAGTATCCATGATTTGGATAGATTTTGGAAACCTGTTCCGTAATACCGCAATTATCTATGGAATCTGGGTAAATGTTGGCTGAGCGGTCCACCCCATGCGGTGGGGAGTCAACACCATCACGGGGTAGGCACTTAAACCAAATGAATAGAACGGTATGTGCAAGTCGTTGATTATTCCGGGTGTGTTACTGGTTCTGGCATTCTCCGCTTTACAAGGTCAAACTATCCGAGACGGATATACCGACAAGAATTCTTACTACCCAGGAGAGATCTCCGTGGTCTATTTCAATGCTAACAGTACCGGGTCCAGAATCGTTTATTTAAAGGATATTCATTCCAACAACATTGTTGGGGTTGAATGCAATTTGGAACCGCAAGAAGTCGGCACTCAGCACCCCTGGAAAGACGGATTTGGTTATAAGCCAACATTCACCTACGAAATACCCGCTCTAAAAAGCGGTCTCTATTTCTGGGATGGCAAGATTCCGTTCATCATTAAGGAAGACTCGTCGAAAATCGTTTCTTTCTCCCAAGCCGTAGTGGTTTTACCAACGAACACTGATATTTCCTACAACAACAGGGGTGGCAAAAGCTTTTATCCCTACAGTTCTTCGGATAATCAGAAAGCAGATACCCTTTCCTTACATCGGCCTTACATGATTCAGGATCGATATTTAGCGTTACTCAGATGGCTCTGGGATCAATCGGACATCTCATACAGCTGCATCGCTGATATGGATATGGATGAATTTGGCAGCATCAGTGCAGCGGATTTGATTATTATCGCCGGGCACAGCGAATATTGGACGAGGAAGGCTCGCAGGAATTTTGATTATTTCGTGGACAGCGGCAAACCGGCATTGGTCCTCTCGGGGAATTCAATGTGGTGGCAGGTAAGGTATTCTCCTAATCGGGATAAATTGATCTGCCATAAGCTTTGGGAAGCGGATTCACTGATTGTTGACTCCTTGAAGACCGTATTATGGACGGACGACAGGCTTGGATACCAAATCATAAGCAGTATCGGAGCAGACTTTCATCATGGTGGTTATGGTCTTAGGTATGAGGATAATGGTTGGGATGGATTTAAGCTGATAACAACGGATCGGCCTTACCTTAGCGGCCTCAATCTGCATACCGGCCAGATTATCTCAATGCCTAGCGGTGAATACGACGGTACCTTGGTGAGCTGCCGCGATAGTAACGGTTTCCCCATCCCCGACACGGCCGCATTGGGTTTTTTCAGCATGGAGATAATCGGCTTCGATTTGGGCTACCGGGTTCATGAAACCATTGGAACGTGGATCGAATTCCAAAAAACCGTTCAATCTGGTATCGTAATCAACGTTGGCTCAATTCACTGGGGTTCTGATGATGGGATCGATGGAACCGATGGAGAGCTTGTAAAGCAAATTACTCGGGGTATGATTAATTATCTCCTTGATGCGGATTCTTTGCATATCAATGTTACTCCCTTCAATTTTGTTCTCTATCGAAATTATCCCAACCCGTTTAATACGCGCACCACAATTCAATTTGCGGTGCCTGTCGAAACAGAAGCAGCCCTGGTGATTTATGACTTACTTGGAAAAGAGGTAGTGCGGCTGGTGGACCGGCATCTCGAGGCAAAAAATTACCTGGTCTCATGGGATGGCATGAATTCGGATGGGCGCACAGTTTCTTCAGGCATTTACATTGCCCGCTTATTGATCCCCCAGGCAAAAGGCGTGACTCCGAAATCACCCAATTCCATCAAGATGATGATGGTGAAGTAGGACACCTTAACTTCATTAATTATTATTTGCCACCTGTGGCTTAGGTGCTGAATTCAGTGCGGTGAGAAATGTTCAGCGTGAGGCCACAGAATTATTAGGCCCCACTTTCCATTCTGTCGCAGCTGAGATGAAGTATTCACATTCTCCCCGAACAACACCCTCCCCTCAGTCGTCCTGAGGCCCCAAGGGACAGCGTATCGCCTTTTCGCGTATCCAATGGACCCGCGCAGTGATCTGATTATATTATTTTGCGGATAGGCTCGGGGTAGTTTAGCGGCCCAAGTCCAGACAACTACAACAAGTTGGGACTTGGCAGAATCGGCTTTAAAGGGCGGCAGTCACGGCCGGCACCAGGGAATTTTCGTGGAGCTGTTTCCCTTCCACGATATAGACCGTCTGGTTAGGCTTGACCTGCTTAAAGGTCTGCACCTGACCGTTGGGCCAAGTCACCTCGATCTCAGCTATCCGCTTATTGCGGCCGATACCAAAGTAGAGTTCCCTGGCGTTGGTGGAGTAGTAGCCACTGCCGGAGATCAGGAGCTGAATCAAGACCCGTTCCCCGGCCGTAACCTTCACCTGGGACCCATAGGCGTCCCGGTTGGAAACCGTGCCCTCGAGCCGCACCTTGAGCCAATTATTCTCGTCGCGGGATATATTATTGTAAAGGACGCCTACCCCTTGGTTCCTATCCGCGACGATATTCCCCGTCCCGCCTTCAACCTGCTGACCATTATTGGTGACGTAAATATCCACCTTGCCGTCGTTGTCATAGTCAGCGAAAAGGGCGGAGCGGTGGATCCGTTTCCCCGATGCCCACAGGCCAGCGGATTCGGAAATATCAACGAAGCGTCCTTCACCATCGTTCTCGAAGAGCAGGTTTAGCTGGCGGTTATCTCCACTCACGGCGTTCAGGTGTCCATTGGCAAAGAAAAGATCCAGGTCTCCGTCATTATCCAGGTCGAACAGACCGGTCCCCCAGCCCACCATGGGCCAACTCAGTCGGTGGACCGGCAGGGAATTAAAGTCATGGACGAAAACGGCGTTGCGTACCTTGCCGTCATTGGCCTTCTCGATCCCTTCCAACCGGGCCAGAACATTCACTTCGGCGGCATAGTTGGTATAAACCAGGTCGTTTTTCCCGTCACCATTGAAGTCGCCTACCGTGACTCCCATGCTCCCATCCGTAGTGCTGAGGCCACTGGGGCCTGAGAAGGTCTTGAAGGTTCCATCGCCACGGTTGAGGTAAAGACCATTAGCATCGGTGTCGTTGGTCACGAAAATATCCGGCCAGCCGTCGTCATTGAAATCACAGAAGATCGACTGAATCGACTTGCGGGTGGCATCTCCCACCCCCGCTATCCCGGTCACCTGAGTGAAGGTTTCGTCCCCATTATTCCGATAGAGGGTATTGGGCAGTCCGCCAAAATCCATGGGGAACCGGAGGCTGGTGTTCAAAGGGCGCAGGGCGAAGTCGACGTAAGCGGTTACATACAGGTCAAGATCTCCGTCCCGGTCATAATCCCCCCAGGCTGATCCGCTATACCACCAGTCTTGCATCCCTTCCGGGAAGGCCCTTTCGGTCACATCGACGAAGGCCCCCTTGCCATCGTTCCGGTAGAGGATAAAGTTGCCATAATTACTGACGAACAGGTCGGGATAGCCGTCATTATTATAGTCAGCGGCAGCGACGGCCATGCCTTCGCCAAAATCCTCGGCGCCCGAGAGTATCCGGCGGAAGGTTTTGCCTCCCAGGTTCTCATAGAGAGCATTAGTCAGATCCCCAGGTCCCTGACCATTGACGAGGTAGAGGTCCCAGTCGCCATCGCGGTCGTAGTCCAGCCAGGCGCCACCGGAGCCATTCATTTTAATCAGGTGTAAATGAGCAAACTCCTCCAGAGTCAGGAGCCTCTCTCTCGATTTCCAGAACTCCTTACCCTCCTGGAAGATCAGCTCGAGTCCCTCGTTGGTGGCTGCTCCACTGACGGTGGGACCGATTTCGCACCACCGGGGCCGGGGTGCATAATGGACAAAGTCAATCCCGGCCCGGGCACGGTGGTCCTCGAAGCGGATCAGGCTTCCCTGGTCCTCAATTACCCAATTTACCGCCAGGAAAAGGAGCACTGCTACAACCAGAAGCATCACTATGATGGCCGCTCTTGACTTCATTATTTTCCATTCCCCTCGTGGCTTGGACAAAAAATTTACACGCGGTAATGCAAATTGTCAACTCGGGATAAAACCGCCGCAGGCGGGAAACTACACTTCGCTATCCGCGCTTTAGTCATATAATTAGTGCTCCCGGGCTGGTGTCTGAATATAGTCTGCAAAAGTAGGCCCCGATTACCTGGTCCTTGCCTCT
Organism: uncultured bacterium; assembly: GCA_965372015.1. Lineage (GTDB taxonomy): Bacteria > Fidelibacterota > Marinisomatia > SCGC-AAA003-L08 > TS1B11 > JACZSB01. Next base: position 28,117 of record CBDVAP010000017.1, read on the forward strand.
GGAGCTAGGATCCAGCCATCTTCCTGATGCGCCCAAGTAATGCGCCTAACTCCTGATAGCGGCGCTCAACAATAGCGGCTGGTATCGGTGGTTTAAGCTGTGCTAAATCGGCCAGATACTGCTCAAAAATTTGGCAATCCGACCGGCGTGAAACCGTCATCGGTTGCCCATACCTTGTGTCCCCCGCGCCCAAATTACCCTGAGAAGTGTCAGCGGGCTGTGAGTATAGGGCCGCCAGGCCAAACAGGTCCGATGCTTCAGCGGACGAACCTTGTTTCCAGGCGATATAACCGCTGAGGAATTGGGCCGGCACGCTCCGGCTATTAGTACCAAGAACCGCCTTAAAGTAGCCCCGCGCCTCGGTTAACCGCCCTTTTATTAGTGCCAGTTGGCCCAAGCGCAGCAGCGAGCCGGTCTCTTCCCTGTTGATATCGAAAGCCCGTTTATATTCGCGCTGGGCGGCGGCGATATTGAAATGGGCCTTATTTTCAAAGCATAGGTACAGATCACCCAACCGCAGATGCCCGCGGGTACTGGCGGGATTGATTTTAACCAATCGCTTCCAGGTGCTTTCCGCTGCCCTATAGCTACCGAGTTCCCAATGCATGTTGCCCAGATAATAGAGCGTGTTTTCGTGGTTGTCGTTTAGCGCCAGGGCCTGGGAATAATCGGCGATGGCGGCTTTTAGTTCACCGGCAATGCGGTGCTTGGTAGCCTCCCGGTAGAGTTGCCAAAACTGCCGGATGCTCTCCTTTTCAGTGGCCCCTAACCCACCAGTGCTGTCCCCAGCAACCTCCTCAGCCCGTTGAAATTTCAGCAGTGCCACCGCCGCGAAGAGCAGCATAATTACCGACGAGATTATAAGGAATTTTTTATTCACCGTAACTTATACCGGGCGGCTCACTGCAGAACCGGTTCTCCTTCCAGCACGCGGACCCTTTGGTTGGCGGCCAGATTATAAAAGACTTGCCGGTCTCCGGTGGGCCAGGTGATCTCCAGGGTATCGGCCACCGACCGGAGGCCCAGGCCGAAATGCTCGATCAAGCTATTCTGCGAGCAGTAGGAACTCTGGGCCCCCACCGGCCGGATATGAACCCGGCTGCCCACCACCAGGCGCACCTTTGCCCCTATAGCCGAGCGGTTACTCACAACCCCCTCCAGGGCCACCTGCAACCAATGGTGAGCCTGATCGGTGTCATTGCGCATCAGGACGCCCGGTCCGCCATTGTTAACCACGAAAATATCCAGGTCGCCATCATTATCGTAATCGGCAAAAGCCGCCCCCCGGCTGCCATGCTGCTGCCGGAACGGATCACCGCTCACGGAGGAAACATCGTAAAACCCGTGATCCGCCCCCCGATTCCAGAACAGCTGGTTGGGCATGGGAACCAGCCGCCACGGTCTATCCTTCTGTTGAAAGGTGCTGCCGTTGGCCACGAACAGGTCCAACCGGCCGTCATTATTGTAATCGAAGAACGAAGTCCCCCAACCGATATAGTCCAGGGCAATCTGCCCCAGGCCGAACCGGTCGGCTTCATCCATGAACCTGATCCCTTTGGTGGACGGCAGGTCCATGGCGGCAAATTGGGACAACAAGTTGGTGTACAGGGCATTCTCCTGGGCAATCCAGTGGGTGATGAACATATCCAGATCCTGATCTCCGTCCCAGTCTCCCACGGCAATGCCCATGGCCCCCCGGTAATCGGCCACCCAGGAAGCATGGCTGATTTCCTCAAAGGTCCCATCACCTAAGTTCCGGTAGAAAACGTTGTCGGAAACATCATTGGCGACGTATAAGTCCAGCCAGCCGTCATCATCGAAATCACACCAGGTGCTGGATAGACTGCGCCCCTGCCGGCTCTCAACGCCTGCGGTGGCCGCCATTTCAGTGAAAGTACCGTCGCCATTATTGCGGTAAAGCAGGTTGCTGCTGGCCTTAAAGGACGAAGGGTTGAGGTTGGTGGGGATCTCAACCGCATACTGTTTCGATAGGGCGTCAGGGTCCAGATAGGCGTAGTGCACATAGCCATTCACATACAGATCCAGGAAGCCGTCCCGGTTGAAATCTCCCCACGATACACCGGTCCAGAAGCCCGGGCGGCCGCCCAGACCGGACCGAGCGCTCATATCCGTGAAAGTGCCATCGCCATTGTTGTTGTAGTACCGGTTTTCACCATAAGCCGATACCACCAGGTCGGGCCAGCCGTCATTGTCGGTATCGCCCCAGGCGGCCCCCATGGCCCACCCCCGAAAGTCGACCCCCGCTTGAGCAGAGACTTCGTCGAAGGTGCCATCGCCGTTATTGTGATAAAGGGCGCAGTGGGCCGGTGAGGCCTTTTTTTCAGCCGCCGTCATGGTCAAAGGGCCGGCTTGATTGGCAACAAACAGATCGATCCAGCCATCCTGATCGTAATCGCCCCAGGCGGCCCCGGAGCCCATATCTTCGGGAAGTTGGGTCGTCCGCCGTCCGTAGAAGTGTTGAAAGACGATACCCGCTTGCTCGCCGGCATCCACAAAAGTCACCCGGGGATAATCCGGGGGTAGTGAGCGGGCCAAAGCGGTGGTCAGGCCTTCGATAGTTTCACCGGGCAGATAGACCGGGGCCGGTTTGAGAGCGATGCGGATTACTACGGCCATCAGCGCCACAAAAAGCAATCCAATCGCTGCCGTAATCAGGAGTAGACGTTTACGCCGCGTCAATCGGCCCAGCACAAACCATTCTCACAGGCGGGTTACTTTGATCGTCTTGCGGTCCTCGGAGATGGCGGTGACCGGGGCGGTGATCCCGGAATCCTCACCCAAGAGCACATTTAAGAAAAATTGATCGACCTTGCGGTACAGCAGCCGGGCCGTCACGTGCAACTCGGTGACCTGGCTGTCGGGCACTTTAAGCGTAAACTGCTCCTCAGTGGATAACTCCCCCTCCACAATCGGCCAGCTCGAGGGACACGAAAAATCGAACTGGGCCCGGTCGGAAGAGCCGGGGAACATAGCCCGGCGGTAACGCACCCCCACCATCTCCCAGAGATTATGCCGATCAATTAAGTTACCGTATTGGTCCACCGCCTCGGCCTTGAAGATAAATGATCCCGGCTTAATGAAATGTCCCTCATCCACGCTGCCGGAAACGAAAATTTCGTTACCATCCTGGTCAGTGACAATCAACTCCACCCAGGCCTGGATAATGTCCAACGGTCCCGTGGGGAAATCGTGCCCGACCTTGTTGTTCAACATGGAGGTTTGGATTATCACCTGTTCGCCTGGCGCAACCTGGTCCGGCACCAACAGTTCCAGCGGTACTGCCGCCCCCGTCGTCCATTTGTCGGCGATCTCGGGGATCTCAATCTCCCCCCGCAACCACTGCTCGGTCAGCATCACGTGCTCCTGGCCGCCGGGAGGATTCAGCAGGGCCGGGATAAACTGGTTGGCGCCCAGGAAGCGATGGCTGCGGTGCTTGCCGTCGTCGACCGTGCGGTTGTAGTCCTGCGGATCGCCACTGCCCGGATCGCTGGAGTCGATCAGCGGCATGTGGCATTCACGGCATTCGATAGTTGCAGTGGGATCGCCGGGCTGATTCCACCGGCTTTTGCGCCAGTTATCGTATTGGTTCTGGAGCTGTACCCAACCCACATTGTTGATCTCCTCATCAATGAACTGCTTGTGGCAGGCCGAGCAGAACTCGGGACTCTTGAAGAGGCGATGTGTAAGGCTCTCCACATGATACCGGGGATAGGCCCGGATAAGAACATCCCGGAAGAAGCGCGCTATGGTCCCCTCGCCGTGTTCATACATGTAGCGCTCAGGTTGGGTGATCACATAGCTGGCATTGCCTTTGACGTCGGTCTCCTTGATGGCGTGACAGACAATACAGGAAACACCTTCCTGGTAACCGGTCAGGTTTGTCAGTTCCTCAGTGAATATATTCTTGGTGCCCGAAAACAACGATATGGGATCGTGACAGCCGCCGCAATAGCGCGTCGATTCCGGCCCATTCTGCTCGGCCATCAACGATTGCACGGCTTGGAAGGCGGGGTCCTTGGATGAGTAGTTATGGGCACTGACCGACCATTCAGCGACGATCTGCTCATGGCACCGGGAGGTCCCGCAACTCTCGGAGTTACCCAATGAGCGGGCATCGAAGGCGCCACCGGTACTGGTGGTTGCCAGGCTGGGCGCAAAGGGCCGGTCCGGGCCAAAGAGGTAACTGTAGTCATCAGGAAATTCGTTGTTGTATTTTACCGGTTCATAAGCGAAAGCCAATAAGGCCACCACCGCCAGGAGCCCGCCGACGACGAGTATGCTATTGAGGCCGAATCGCTTAGCCATCAGCCAGACCGGTTCGATAGCCGGTACCTGACGTCCTTTATACCCGCGAATCATCAGGACAACTATATGCGGCAATGCCGAGGCGATCAGGGCGAAGGTCGCAATGATGTGAACTAAGTCCCAGGTATAACTGATCCTGGTTGCAAAGAGAGCCTGATAGGTCAGTACCAGCCCCGAGATCATCGCCGCCAGCGTGGCGATCAGGGAAAAATACCCGGTTACCTTGATGTGACTAACCACATTTGTGCGATAGATCCGCCAGTGCCGGAGTTGATACCAGGTGAAGGGTATGATCATGACCAGTCCAACCACGGTGTGCAATAGAACTTGAACCTGGTTTGTAATACTGAAGGGCAGCAGGTAAATGGACAACCCGGTCAGGGTTTCAAATAATAGCAACCCCGCAACAAATAGGAGTAGTATCCGCGACCATTCGCCGACACTGTTATTTTGATCTGATTGTATATTCATAGTACTCATCCTGGTTTCGGTTGGGAGGGATTACCCCAGCTAGAGACTGCGAGCCTGAATCTTGCCTCTATATAATGTTCAAAGGAATGTAAACTGCTCAGGCAGAAAACTAAGTCTCAAATTTAAGTAATTCAAGACTTATTCCTTCAGGAATTCCCCCGAGGCATAAAACCTTATCTTATACTAATGGCTAATCGTGGTGCTACGTCCAGGGGAGCCTACCCTGGGCATACCCGCCCTACGGGGAGGCCGGCGAGCCGGATTAGGGACGGGGGGTGAGTTCACTACTTCCCCATGGTCGTTATCACCAGCCGGCACTCGGCCGGCGGGATTCCCTACCGCCTGCGCACAAATATGAAATCACCCCCTTCATCCCCCGCGCCGTTAATGACACCCGACTGCGGGACGTTAAGGCTATTTCGGATCACCGCTTTTTTCATGCTATGAAACAGCTCATCGGAGTGTAAGTAGGACTCGCGGTTTTCCTCCAACCGTTGGACCAGGTACTTAACGAACACACTTTTATCGGGGACCGTCTTCAGAGTGCCACTGGTGAGGGCCCTTCGGCTGGGCAACTTATATATTTCCTGGATCGCGATGTCCGTTGGTATGAATACATCCCTGGTCCTGAAGATACCGCCGCTGAAACAGGCGTCCGAAATAAGGAGGCTGTGTTTGGTCTTAATGCCTTTGATATAATCTTTTACAGTGCTGTTGGAAATCCAATCGGCCCGATCAGACATTCGGGCGTCGCGCGGCAGCCAATAGCCCTGTTCAAAATCTTCATCCCAGTAACCGTGCCCAGCGTAAAAAATCAATAGGTTGTCCTTCGGCCTCAGCCGTTTGTTCAGCTCCCCGAGCATCCTGAAAATGTCCCGACGATCGGGATTTTCCAGGACATGGATATTTTCCGGCTCGAAAGTGTAGCGTTTTTGCAGCACGGCCTTGACTTTTCGCGCATCCTGGATGGGGTATTCCAGGTCGTTGATGGAACCATCCGCATAATCCTGCACCGCGATCAGCAGGGCGTGATACTCGCCAAACTGGAACTCCTCTTGCTGCTTGGTGCGGGCCGCCACCACCGGCGGCGCCTTGGCGCCCGTCTCCCGGACCACCGTAAAGGCGGTGCTGGCACTGTTTTCCTTCATGTCGATGGCCTGTACGGCAATGCGGTTCTCTCCAAAGGCCAGTTTAACTTCGGCCCAAAATGATCCATCGGCCCCCACCTGCGCCTCCACGCCATTCACCAGCACCTCGAAGATGCCGCTCTTGTCCGTGGCCCGGCCCTTCACCAGGATGGTTTTCTCCTGCTGCACTTTCTTCATGCCCCGGGTGATGGCTGGGCTAGTGATTTGGATGGATGGTGGAGTTTTATCCGCCTTGGCTGCCGGTTTTGTTGCCGAGTTGTAGGGCGAGCCTGGCGTACCCTTCGGTTTCGTGCCGGAGGTGGCCTGCTCAAGTTCCTTATGTGCAGCCGCAGCAAATTGAGCTGGAGTTTCGGCTAGCGGCTTTTCATCGGGTTTGGTCCAGGGCGATATGTCCCACAGTTTGAGGGTGTTACCGTCACTCCCCGACAGGGCCAGGCGGCCGTCGGGGGAAAAGGCCACGGACCTAACCCAGTTGGTATGCCCCTCAAAGGTTCGCACCAGCCGCCCGCCGGCCGTCTCCCACAGTTTGAGGGTGTTATCAAAACTCCCGGAAAGTACATAGCGGCCGTCGGGGGAAAAGGCCACGGAGTAAACCCAGTCGGTATGCCCCTCAAAGGTCCTCGCCAACCGCCCGCTGGCCGTCTCCCACAGTTTGAGGGTGTTATCCCCACTTCCCGACAGGGCCAGGCGGCCGTCGGGGGAAAAGGCCACGGACATAGCATATCTGGTATGCCCCTCAAAGGTCCGCACCAGCCGCCCGCTGGCCGTCTCCCACAGTTTAAGGGTATTATCGTCACTCCCCGACAGGGCATAGCGGCCATCGGGGGAAAAGGCCACGGAATTCACATCCTTTGAATGCCCTTTAAAGGTCCGCACCAGCCGCCCGCTGGCCGTCTCCCACAGTTTGAGGGTGTTATCGGAACTCCCCGACAGGGCCAGGCGGCCCTCGGGGGAAAACGCCAC
>CBDVAP010000018.1:0-34267 GCA_965372015.1 uncultured bacterium
CGCTGGAGAAAAGGATTAAGGGGCAATCTTCCACACTCCCCACTCCGCCAGGGGAAGTAGATCGCATCAGAGATTGCCACCACCGCCGAAGGAGGCCAATCCTCACATATCATAATCCCTTTCCCATCAGTCGATTTCGACTGAGCGGAAAAAGTCACTCTCGGTGATGAACCTGATCTGCGATCCCTTTGCTCGAAGAGCCTCCGCCTTACGATGCTTCGTACTTCGCTTATGTCCAGATAATTTCCTAGCATCTTGATCTCCGATAACCAATAGAGAGGTTCGCTTAGTAACGGATCTTTCAACATTGCATCCAGCATTCGCGGCCAATTCTGCTGCTTGCCGTCTGGGCATCGATAGGGCTCCGGTGAATACTAGCACCTCTCCATATAGATGACCTTCTGGATTTCCCTCCAAATGAATCGCTGTACTTATACTTGGAGTGATGGGCTGTTTCACCCTCTCAATCCAGTATTCGACGGTGACGCCTGTATCCTTTACAGCTTTCAGTAACACTTCTCCTGCTGCTCTAGCGTCTTCTACCGCATTGTGGTGTTCAAAGGTAATTCCACACCAGTTAGCTAAATTATTTAGTCCGTATCCTCGCGTAGCAAACTGCTCCCAAACACGCCGTGCCACTTTAGCCGTATCCAACCATATCCAATCAGAGGCAGGGAGATCGTATTTATCCTGCGCTTGAGCTACTGCGACTCTATCAAAGGCGGTATGGCATACAACAATATTATCATCTAGGATTTTCTTAATCTGGGGAAATACGTCTGGAAATATCGGCGCATTTTTGACCGCTAACTCATCTATCCCGTGAATCTTAATATGCCACGGGTCAAAATAGTCTTTTGGGTTAATCAGTGATTCCCAAGAATCCTGAATAGCTCCTTTATCAAAAAGTACTATCCCGACCTGACAGATACTAGAGTAATCTGTGTTCGCTGTCTCTACATCAATCGCAACAAACCGTGACATTTCTGACTCTTATTCTCGCATTAATCATTGACTGCCATATCTATTTGCCCCGGCTATGCGCGCAAGTGTCGGCGCGCACTCTCTCATGCTCCCCAATCTTCAATTTTCAATCATCAATCCGTCAGTTGACGGATCAATCGACTATGCCCCCTTTCGCCAGGAGCTTCTGCACCCCCCCCCCGCCAAGGGGAAGTAGATCGCCTCGGAGATAATCCCCGCTAAGGTCCCCCTACGGCCGGAAGTAGTAGTTCAGGGTGACGTTGGTCATCAGGGCCGACAGGATGGTTCGGTACTCGGAAGTGTAGTTGTCGTAGTCACCGGTGTATTCCGCCGAGTGGTAGAACAGGTTCATGGACACTTCGTTGCCCACGGAGAACTGGTCGGAAACGAAGTATTCCGCGCCGAACCCGACGGTCAGGCCGATGAGATCGAAGGCATCCCTGTATTCCTTTTTGTCATCATCGGTCCACTCTGAGCTGGAGACCACCGGCAGCAGGTAGAAAGCCTCTGCAAGCGTGTAGCTGTGCAGGTCGCCGGTGCGGGCACTCAGCAGCCGGACACCCACCTTGGGTATGAACAGATGGACGGAGAAGTCGTAACTGTCCGACCCGTAATCGTCGCTGTAGCTGCTCTTGTAGGACGCGGAGAAATAGCCTAGCGTCAGGGTCGGTATGACGGTCTTGTCCCCCATGGACCGGGCGCCCAGCAGCAGCTGGGCGTGGGATATGGGTGCACCCCGCTTGAAACTCAGATTGGGCGGTTGGGCCATCAGCCCCGCTACCATACCACCCAGTATGATAAGCATTATACTCTTAGCCATGATCATCCTCCTTGGGTTGTCTGTCGTAGTCGTGAAATAGCCTTTGGAGTGAACCCCTAAAGCTGGACACTTCTTAGCGGAAGTTAATACATTGCCCACACCTCGCCGAGGCTTCCACCCGAGCGCATTTGCGAGCGCAATTTTCAATCATCTATCGACAATGCCCCCTTCACCAGCAGCTTCTGCACTCCCCACGCCGCCAGGGGGAAGTAAATCGCCTCTGAGATGATCCCCGCAAGGGCTTCCATCCAGGTGTAGTGGGGACCGGGGGCCTGGCCCAGCTCGCCGAAGACGAACATGATCCACCAGATGAAGGCATACAGCAGCCAGCGGCCGGCGAAACCCTGCCGGGCCAAGCGGTAGATCAGGACGAAAGCCACCGCTACGCCCAGCTTATCCACCAGGATCGATAGCAGGAAGATACCGGGCGGGCCTTCGGGTACAGCGATCAAACCGGCGGCGGAGAACAGGCCGTAGACCACGAAGGGCACCAGGTAGATGATTACCAGGGTGAGGGCGATGGCGGCGACGATGCGCTTCATGGCATTATCATTGGATTGTTTTCATATACAGCGCGGTCTTCATTTACCATTTATCATTTATCATTTCTATCGCTCCCTTCGCCCAGCGCTTCATCGCCACGCCACTTGCGCAGCAATATCCGCCGGCCTTCGGCGAATATGTAGGCCACGTCCCGGGCGTGATCCTCCTCGAAACCGTTCAGGCGCAGCAGCCGTACCAGGTCGCGCTCGGTCACCGCCACGTTGTAGGTGGTGCAATGCCAGACGAAATCGAACAGCCGGACCCAATCCTTTCGCTTAAGGCCGCGTTTGTCGGCGGCCGAGACGAAGGCCTCGAATACCTCCAGGGCAATTTCAGGCAGCTGTGGTTCGGTGTGCGGCCGGGTAGGAATGTTGAGCCGCCGGGTGGTGCCGTGGGCCTGGTTGTAGCTATGTAGCAGCGGTGAGAAGATATCGTGGGCGGCGGCCACGTAAGCCTGGTAAGTGGGGGGATCGGGGTCCCAACGCTCAGCTGTGATATTTACCATTACACGCTGGGTGTCATCGGGATCGGCGCGGAGTTGTCCCGCCAGCCCTTTATGCCCGGTGACCAGCAGAGGCGTCAACCGCAATTCCTCGGTTTGGGCGCTGCCGGACTCGACGAGGTATTCACCGGACTGGAGTGTCACTTCCCGGAAACGGCGCAAAAATTCCCCTGGCGGTATTTCGATCCGGATGCTGATATGGGGCAGCCGGTCTTGCATGGCGGTCGGCCCGGTCAGTCGGTCCGGTTCTCCTCCTGTGGTGTGGCAGCTACACGGGCCGGTGGCGGGAAATTACCGAACAGCCGGTAGAGCCGGTCGAATTCGGGCTCAATGCCCTGCGCCGCCACGATGATGGAGTTACGGCTGCCGCTGCCCAGGGCCTGCTCCAGGATATCTAACGCGTTATCCTCCAGGGCGATCTGGTCCCTCAACCGGGCGCCTTGTTCTTCGTCGAAATTGTGCAATGAGGGATCGAACGGCCAACTGAGAACACTGTTCCATCGAGCCCGGGCCTCGGGGAACAGGCCCCGGATAACGCTGACCTGGCGGTTGGTCAGGTTGCGGGCGGTCCGGCCTCGAACGAGGTTGGTAATTGCCTCCAGCGGTCCCTGGAAGGCGATGAGACCATCCAGGAAATATTCAATCCCGTTGCTGTCCCTGAGGGCCACGAAAATGTCCCGGACTTCCTCCAGGGCGGCATGCGCCGCGGTCTGGTTGCCGCCGGCATTGATCTCCTCAGCCCGGTGCAGGACAGTGTCAATGCGGTCCAATGCCGCCTGCCAGGAGGTATCCTGGCGCTCATAATAGTAAAACCGCGCCTGGAAGAAAGCCCATTCCTTCACCAGTGTTTGCATAGCCGGGACCGAGTCTCCTTCGTTGTCCGGTGCGGTCAGCGTCCAGGCCGGTATGAAGGTCCGGTCCAGTGCCAGCATGCCCTTCACCAGGTTGCGCTCGGTGCGCTCCGGCGACATACAGGCCACCAACAGCGCGATACTCAGCCATCCCAGGATTTTTCTCATAGTAGTTTCCCTTCGCTTACAGGTTTTCAAATGCCGCGTTCCGCTCGAATCTTCTGATAAGCCCCGTTGATGGCCTTGAATTTTTCCTCGGCCACGACCAGAAACTCCGGGCCCAGGTGGTTGACCTTGTCGGGGTGATATCTGTTGGCCATCCGGCGATAAGCCTTTTTGATCGTCTCCACATCGGCCTGGGGGTCTACCTCCAGGATGCGGTAGGCGCTCAGGCTATCCTGGATGAACATGGCCCGAATCGAGTCCAGGTCATCGTTGGAAATTCCCAGGTAGCCCGCAATCCTGCCGATAACTGCGATCTCGGTACCGTCGATATGCCCGTCGGCCCGGGCCAGCCCGAAGAGCAGATGGATCATCTCCAGCCGTGAGGGGTGGTCCATGTTCCGCTTGATCTGCCGGCAGACATCCCGCAAGGGATAGTCCTGCTCCAGGATATCCCGGAACAGAATCATCCGCTCCCGGGCGAATTCTTCCCCGAAGGTCTGTACGAAAAACTGCTTTACGTAGGTGAGTTCCGATTTGAGCAGGTGCTCGTCGGCGCGCATGACCGCTGCCAGGAGCACCATCAGCGACACCCCGAAATCTCCGGGACGAGTGCGGGGGTAGTCGGCTTGGCCGGCAGCCGCCCCGGTGGAGGGACGATCGGCCATGGAACCCAGGGCGAACCCCAAAATCCCACCGATGGGTCCCCCTAGGGCCCAGCCCAATCCTCCCCAGAGCCATTTTTCCCATCCTGGCATATGATCAGTACATTCTGGACCGTGTTATAGTGTGAGCTATCAATAGGTTATGTCAGAGCACTTAAATTATCGCCGGCAGATAGGCACAACAAGCAATGATCCGGGACCGGCAGTTGAACCGCGCCGGTAGTGCCGACCGTTTTCGATGCGTCACATTATTGACGGTGGTTCATTGCCACCGGGCCAACCGGCACTGGATTTCACGGATTAATTTTTCTACCTTGCCACTGCCGGTCCAACGGTTCCGAGCGCTCGGAACCGGGTTGCCGGGCAAAAATTATTTGCCATGATCATCAAAGAGCATGTCATCCTGAGTAAGCAACGAGCCGGCGGGATCGGGCCCCAAACCGGCTGGGCGCCAATCCTTGGTCTGCTGTTCATGCTCCTGGTGGGAACAGCCGCTGTCCAGGCCCAATTCTATTTCGGCCGCAATAAAGTCCAGTACCGCCACTTCGACTGGCAGGTACTACTCACCCCTCATTTCCAACTTTTCTACTATCCGGAGGAGGAGGCGCTGGCTCGAGCGGCGGCCTATTGGGCCGAGGAGGCCTTCGGGGAATATGAACAGAAATTCAATCACACCCTGGCCCGCCGGGTCCCGCTGGTGATCTACAGCAACGACCTCCATTTCCAGCAGACTAATACTACTCCTTTCCTGGTGCCGGAAGGGGTAGCCGGTTTTTTCGAATTTATCAAAGGCCGGGTGGTGCTGCCCAACAACGGCTCATTATCCGATTTCCGCCGGACAGTGCGCCATGAGCTGGTCCATGTCTTCATGCACTCCAAGATCAATGCTGTCGGCCGGGATGCCGGTGTCTGGGACCAGCGCAGCCCGCCCTCGTGGTTCACCGAAGGCCTGGCCGAATGGTGGGCCGCCGGTTGGGATACCCAGGCCGAAATGGTGATCCGGGACGCCCTGCTGCATGACCACCTGTTCCCGGTGGAGCAGCTTACTTTGCGTGGCCACGGTTTCCTGCTCTACAAGGAGGGCCAATCTTTCATGCGCCACCTGGAGGAGACCTATGGCACTGATCGGCTGCGGCGCATAATGGAGGAGTTTTACCACTATGACACATTCGCGGAAGTGATCGAGGCGGTCACCGGGAAAGAACTCAAGGATATTTCCAGTGACTGGCGGCTGGTGCTCAAGCAGGCCGCCGGGGATCCTCTCTCCCGACAATCGTTGCCAGGCATGGACTCTAAGGCTTTGACCAACAAAGGGGCCAATGTCAGTCCTACGCTCTACCGGGATTCGACCGGTCGGAAGCACCTGGTATACCTGTCTACCCGCGACGGCTATACCTCTGTTTACCGCCGGCAGCTGGGCGCAACCGGGGAGGAGTTAGTCCTGCGGGGCGAGCGCAGTCCCGAGCTGGAATCGCTGCATTTACTGCGGAGCAGCCTTAGTATCAGCCGCGATGGTATCCTGGCCCTGGTGGCCAAATCGTTTGAGCGTGACCGCATCCGGTTGGTGGACTTGGAGACGCTCGAGCCGGCGGGCGAGTTTAGCCACCCCGACCTGACCACTATCCGCTCACCCAGTTGGTCCCCGGACGGCCGCAGACTAGTGTTCTCGGCCCAGGATCAGAGTGGCGGGACCGACCTTTATTTATGGGAAATGGGGAAAAAGGAGGTGGTGCGGCTGACCACCGATATCTACCTGGACCGGGACCCGTGCTTCAGTCCGGATGGTCAGGCGGTGGTATTCAGCAGCGACCGCGGCCGGCCGGAGCTGGACAGTGGCTCGAACCTGTTTATCCTGCGCCTTTCCGACCGGCGATTGCTATTGCTGACCAACGGGCCCCACCAGGACCGCCGGCCACGTTGGTCGAGCATGGACTCCAGTCGCATCCACTTTGTTTCCGATCGCTCCGGCACACCCAACATCTGGCGATTGGAGCTTAGCAGCGGAGTAGAGCCCTGGTCCCCGGTGCGGATTCAGCCCGTAACGGATTTCCATACCGGGGCAGTCGATTTTGTGACCCTGCCCGGAGACAGCCTGCTGATAACCGCCTTTGCCGGTTACAGTTTTCAGCTGCACCTGGCGGCGGCGGACTCCAGCCTCCCGGTCGGCGAGATCCCAGCGATCCCATCGGTCGGGAAATCCGCCTGGCGGCCGCCCGCCTTCACCGGCAGGAGCGGCACCGATGTCCAGCCTTATCGCCTGAAATACAGTCTGGATCTGGCCCAGACCGCCATGGCCTATGATCCCACCTTCGGCCTGCTCGGTGGCGCCCAGGTGGGCATCTCGGATATGCTGGGCAACCGTTATTATCACTTCCTGGTAGCCAATACAGCCCAGACCAGTGCCGACCTGGCCAGCCATTTAAATGTGGCCGTCACATCGGTGGACCTCACCGGCCGGGTAAACTATTCCTATGGCTTCTTCCGTTTCGCCAATGAGTACTATGATCCTTACGAGAGCGGGTTTTACTTCGAGAAAACGCTGGGGACCAGGATTGCCATGAACTATCCACTGAACGTCTTTCGGCGGGTGGAACTCAGCGCCACCCTGTGGCAATCCGACAAATCATTTTTCGGCATTGGCGAGCCTCGCGAAGCTTACCTGCTCTCCAACTATGTTTCACTGGTCCATGACAATTCCTTGTGGCATGCGACCGGGCCCTTGGACGGCTGGCGGGCGCGCATTATGGCCGGACAGACGTTCAACCTTGCCAGCTCACAGGTGTACAGTTTTGCCCTGCTGCTGGACAACCGCTTTTATTATCGCGTCAACTCCAACCTCACCTTCGCCCAGCGGACCATGGCCTGGTACACCGACGGCACTGACCTCCGCCGGTTTTATATCGGCGGCAGCTGGGGTATGCGGGGGTACCGGTTCAACCAGATCTTCGGGCGTAAATATATTATGCTCAACCAGGAGCTGCGCTTCCCCTTCGCCCGTAGCCTGGTGCTCAATTTAAAGTCCGGGGGCGTGGGACTGGCGCCGATCCGGGCGGCATTCTTCTTTGATATCGGCAACGCCTGGGAGGATGAATTCCCGGGCCTGGTGGGCAGCTACGGTTTCGGTTTGCGCGCGCTGTTCCTGGGGGCCTTGCCGTTGCGGGTCGACTTCGGGCGGCGCACAGATTTTCACTCAGTAGACAGCCGGGTGTTCACCCGATTCTTCTTCGGCTGGGATTTTTAAAATGGTGACCGGCCGTCACTATTCAGCCGCTAAATGGGTCCTGATGGGTCTTTGGATCCTGGGCCTGGCTTGCACCATGCGGCCGCGCTTCGCGCCATTTGTGGGAACCGTTGAAATTCCTTTCCCCGGGCGGAACGTTCAGCCGGAGATAGCTTGGGAAGTAAAATTGCCTGCCCCGGTCACACACCTCCGGCCGATCAATGAGAAAACCCTGTTGGTGGCCAGCCATCGCGGGCAACTCTACCGTCTCGATCTAAAGACCGGTAAACGGAAAGGCGGCCTGTGGCAAGTTACCAGGGAAGCCATCACTTCATTGGTGGTGGCTGATTGCACAAGCACCCTTTATTTTGCCAGCGTCCAGGCCCGGGAAGTGTGGGGCTATGACCTTTTGCGGGGGAAGAAACTGTGGCGGCGCAAAGGAGCGGTGATCGACGGACCGCTGGCGGTGCATGGCGGCCTGCTGCTGGCTGCTGGCACCGAAGGGGATGTGACTGCCTTCGATCTGGTTGACGGCACTGTGCGCTGGCAGCGGAAACTGCCCGGCCGGGTGTATGGGGGAGTGCGACGGTGGGAGGATAACCTGTTCGTGCTAAATGATCGGGGCAGCTTGTACTCGTTCGACTTAGGAGAGCTCGCAGCCGCCACCGGCCACGAAGATCATACCAGCGCCCCGGTTTGGCGCCGCGACCTGGCGGTTAACGCCACGGCGGCCCTGGCCCTGGCCGGCCAGGCCCAGGGCCCCGGATTACTCGTGGTGGGAGACTCACAGGGCCGGCTGATCGCCTTGGAGCCCGGCAGCGGCCAACCCCGATTCGAAACCAGCCTGGGGGCTCCCATTTACAGCCGGCCGTTGGTTACCGAAGCGCGCATTGTGACTGCCACTGCGGATGGCACGGTGCTCGGATTACGTCCCGGCGATGGCAGCATGGTCTGGGAATACGCCGGTGAAGGTCTGGTCAAATTGCCCGTCCTGGCGCGGGGATCGAATCCGGCGGTGGCAGTGGTGATCTTCTCCCGGGGCGTGGTAATAGCCCTGGACCTGGTCACCGGTGAGCGGCTCTGGCGGCACGAGGTGGAGGGACCGATCCAGCTGGCCGCCCTGACATCCTCGGGAGTGCTCCTGGTGCGCCGTCGTAAATGGCTGCAGTACATCACACTGGTCCCGGAACCACCGGAGGCTCAGCAGTGAAGCCGGTTTTAGGCCTGGTGGCCGGTATCCTGGCCCTGGCCCCGCTGGCGGCCCAGGAGGCGGACAGTGTCCTCGCCGGTGATATTCAGGCCTTACTACTGCCACTGCCGATTTGGTCGCCGCCGGTGGCCGGCCTGACGGCTGGGACGCAATATGATACCCTACGGCTGGAATTCGCCGCAGTGGAACGCCCGGTAAGGAAGTGGGTCCGGCGGCAACGGCTGGCCGGGCTGGGGTTGGTGGTGTTGGGGGGCGCCCTATCTTATTATTACCGGCAGGAAGCCGATAAAGCCTATACTGCCTACCGGCGCTCCGGCGACACCGAGGAGCTGGACCGGTTATATCGCCACAGCGGGCGGCTTGACCGCCGGGCCGGCTGGAGTTACGTTGCTGCGGAAGCGGGGCTGATCATGGTGTCGGTTTCATTCATTATTCACCCATGAGAAGCACTCTAGCCGTCGCCCTGGGTTTGCTGTTGGCCGCTGCTTGCAGTGAGCGGGAGCGGACCAATCCCCTTGATCCCAACAACCCGATCACTGCTGGGGCGCCGGTGGGGTTGAAGGTGGTGACCAACCGGGATTCGGCTTGGGTGGAGTGGGCACCGTTCGAAGTCGACAACCTGGCAGGTTACCAGGTCTACCGGTGGATTGTGGGTGATACGCTGGCAGCATACGGCCCACCCATCTCTCCCGCTGTCAACCATTTTCAGGAATTTAATCTGGACTACAACCAGAAGTATTACTATGCCGTCCAGGCTATTACCCAAACCGGTGTCAGCGCAATTTCGGCCCCGGATTCAGCTATTCCCGGCCCGCACAACTTCTGGATCGCCGATTACAGTAACTCCGCGGTGAAACGGGTTACTTACGATGGCTCGCACCAGATCGGCCAAGTCTATATCGACTCCCCGGTGGCCCTGGCCGCGGAGCCGGCCGGTACCCGCTTCTGGGTGGCGGATTACTGGGGGCGGGTGGTCCGGATTGTCAATCGTGACATGGTGGTAGTGCAGACCATTGCTCCGGGTGGCTGGCCGCTGGACCTGGCTGTGACCTCCAACGGGCAGCAGGCCTATATCCTGCAGCTCAATCCCGATACAATTGTAGTGGTTGATCAGCAGGGGACAATAGTGGGTGGTCTATCGGTGCCCGTGAATATCGGTTCTTATAGCGAACTGGCGCTGGATGAAACCGGCGGCCGGCTGTGGCTGGGTATACGGCAGAATTCCGGTCAGGACTTGATTTACCGCACCGAGTTGAGCATGAACCCCACTGTCTGGCAATTGGCGCTGGAGGCCGATCCGCCAGCCGGCGGACTGGGCGGCCTGGAAGCCGACCCGTTCAACGGGGGCATCTGGACGGCCAGCCCGGGCGGCGTCATCCATCTGAGCCCTGACGGTGATCAGACCATGTTCGCTGCAGAGGTATCGGCTTATGATGTCAGCCTGAACGCGGAGAATGGGGACTGCTACTTCATTGGCCGGCGCAGGGCGGATAATATACCGGTGTTTGGCCGGATCAGCGGTGGCCCGGGTACTCCGCAGGTTGACTTGATCGATTTACCGGTGGATGGCCTTACTCGCTTGCAGGTTCTGGCCGGATCAGGAGCGGTTGGTTTCCTGGCTTGGGGTCCGGCCGAAGGGGAGCTGTTACGGTTCGATGCCTCCGGCCAGCAGATCGGCTACCTGGCCGGTGCGGTGGGGCTGGAGGATATGGCGCTGGAATAGTGGTGGCTGCGGAAGAGTAAATAGGTTATATTCCGCTTGGGAGTGATCTGTTTCAATAGTTATGAATTCTCCGGTAAAACCTCGGGATCGTTCAGTATTATTGCTGGTGTTGGCCATATCCGGGTGTGGGGCCCTCGGCCCGGATGGAAATACCAATGACTACCCCACCCGTATCGATCCGCTTACCCTACAACAGCACGTGGAATATCAGGCCAAACTTGATTCTTTGAAACCGGGCTACTTTTCCTCTTACCTGAATGACTATGGTTCCCTGGAAATCGACCGCATCAGTCTACACAGCAATCCTACTCACGATCCCATCGATGACGAAGCCTTGATGATCACCCGAGCTAAACAGGCGTTGGTGCACCTTTCGGACTTCACGGGGGTGCATAATATCACCACCTTAATGGTAGGCGAGTCCCGGGGCCTTTTGGGGTGTGTCATCTGTGACGGCAGCGACCGCCAGGCCGCCAATACCCGCTGGCTGGTCCGTTTCGGCACCCAGGAATATGGAGGGCTGGAAGTTCAATTCACTTCCATTGATGTATACCTGGACGCTGATAAGGTGGTGGCCGTTGAGGGACAATGGTACCCGGACATAGTAGTACCCACTAAAGACAAGGTTAGCTGGACCCGGGCGGCCAACAGCTTGGCGGGCTATCAGCTGGAATGGGCCGGTTATGGCGGCGAACCGCACACCTTTACCATTGAAGACCGTACTATCAGCTCGCAACGGGAAAAAGTCATTCTACCGGTGGAGGAGGAAGAATATATCGAGGTCCGGGTGGCCTGGCGCATTGGCATCCGGTTCTCAGGCGATTGGCTGGGATGGCAGATCCTGGTGGATACTACCACCGGGGAGATCATCCAAGTCTGGCAACTCTTTGTGACCTGACCGAAGAAAGTACGTTGCCGATGGAGGTAGTGAGTCTATTCGCCGGCGAGACTCTGTCAAGTTTGAGTGTGCTAAGTTTGGGGTGCACCGCCGCAGACTGAATGCGGGTCATCGCTGGTCCCTTAATCGACTCACAAAATCGCTCAGCAGGGAGCACAAGTTCTCCGGCATAGGCCCGAATTCCTCCAACTGCGCGTTTTCCCGAAAGATAGAGCTATCGTGGTGGCGCCAGGGGCCCTGTTCCGGCTCTAGGTGAAACACCGCCAGGGGCATTGAGGCCAGCTGCAGCGTTTCGAGCAGCAGGTGGCCGGTGGTGGCCCAGATGCCGGGTATCAGCAATACTCCGGTGGCCAGATTCCGCTGCCGCTGCAGTAGCCGTGAGGCCTTGGCCTGGCTCTGGAGCTGGTGGATGGAAAGCTGCACCTCCAACTCCCGTGCCCGGCGGCGCAAGGTCCGGTTGAGCTTGTCCAGCGTCAGCCGCGTGCCGCTTCGCCGGGTAGCCAAACCCAGCAGGTTCAGGTTGGGTCCCTGGATCACCAGAATCTTCATGGCGGAAAATTAGTCCGGCGGACAGGTTGCTTCCAGCAATATCGCCGGTTGGTGGTTAGGGCTGTTGCGATCCATCTTCGATCTGCTGCATTCGCTCGATCATTTCCCGGTGACAGAGAAAGGCCACCGGGGGCAGCTCGGCCAGGGGGAAAAAGCGGGCGTCACTGGCATCGTCCCCGGCGATCAGATCACCGGAGAACTCCCGGGAGATGAAGGAAAATATCAGAACGTCCCGCCGCAACCCGCCCGGCCGGGAACAGAAGGCCAGGAACTCCAAGTCACCGCAACTCAGGCCGGTCTCCTCTCTGAGTTCCCGGCGGGCCGAATCCTGCGCGCTTTCGCCCAGCTCCATGAAGCCGCCCGGTAGACACCATTGACCCACCGCCGGTGGCTCGGCCCGCCTTACCAGCAGCAATTTCCGATCATGGACGAGCAGGACGGTGGCGGCCGGCCGGGGATTAACATAATGCACGGTCTCGCAAACGGGACAGACCATCCGCTTGCGGCCAGCCATTGCCCGTAATTCATTGCGGGCGCCACAATTAGAACAAAATTCCAAGTACCCCACGGTGCAAATTATCCCCCAATCCAAGCCATTCAAACTTGCATTTAACGGCCACCCGTCCTAAAATGGCCCGTTGTGAAAGTCAAACCTACACTGGCAGTCGGCTCGATTGCCTTAGACACTCTTGAGACCGACGCGCGGCAGGAGACGGACATCCTGGGTGGCTCGGCCACCTTTTTTGCCGTGGCGGCGTCGCTGTTCGCGCCGGTGCGGCTGGTGGGGGTGGTAGGCAGCGACTACCCGGAGGCGGGCTGGCGCCTGTTCCGGGAGCGGGACGTGGACGTGAGCGACGTGCAACAGGTGGAGGGCCGCACCTTTCGTTGGGGCGGCCGCTATTCCAGCGACTTTAGCAACAGGGAAACCCTGTTCACCGAGTTGGGCGTTTTCGAAAACTTCCAGCCTCGCATTAATCCGATCAATCGACATTCCGGGATCGTATATTTGGGTAATATCCAGCCCAGCCTGCAACTGGCGGTATGCCGGGAAATGGCCGGCTCTCCCACCGTAATAAGTGATACCATGAACCTGTGGATTGATCGTTACCCGAGGGAGCTGGAGGAGGTAATGGCCAAGACGGATATTTTCCTGATAAACGACGAAGAGGCCGCCCAATTGACCGGCTACAACGATTTAGACTCCGCTGCCCGTGACCTGCTGGCCGCCGGCCCCGAAACAGTGATTATCAAGCAGGGCCGGAAGGGAGCGCTGTTGGCCGCCGGAGACAGTCGTAGGCACGTGCCGGTGTTCCCGGATGTCGAAGTGGTCGATCCCACTGGCGCCGGCGATAGTTTCGCCGGTGGCCTGATTGGGCACCTGGCCTGCCACGGTCTGGCCGAACTGGACCAGGCGGTGATCGTGGCAGCGGCTACCGCCTCCTTCACCGTGGGAGGTTTCGGGCTGGACGGGCTCCTGGCGGCCACGACGGAAGGGATCCGGCAGCGGGCAGACATCATCGCCGGCCACCGGGACTAAGGTTTTACTCCTACTGTCAGTGAAGTTAAATTGGCCTGTTGAATTTGCTGTCCCGGAATTAATTATACCTAAGGAACCGATTGTGAGAAAGATTATTAGGGTCGCATTGCTCGGCGTTCTGATCGCCCTGGCCGTTCTGGCTTGTGAGAGCCAGGAATTCGTATCCGCTAAAATGTACGTGCAGCAAGACGACCTGGAAATGGCGGAAAAGTTTTTCCTGCAGGCGCTGGAAGTTCCGGCCGAGGCTAATAATGCGCACATCCCTTACCTCTTAGCTACCCAGGTGTACGCTCGGCAAAAGCGCTACGAGGAAATGGATGAGATGCTGGATGAAGCGGTGCAGCGCAATCCCCTTCAGAAGTATCAGGGGCATATGATTGTAGAGCTGGTGGAAAATACCCGCCAAATGCAGTGGCAGGAGGAATACCAGCGCGGGGCCAATCTCTTCAATGAGATTATCAGCCAGGTACAAGGACAGTCGTTGACCGATAGCATGCGGGAGGGATTACTGGCAGCCAAGGCACATTTCGAGACCGCAATCCTGATCTTGCCGGAGCAAGCCCCGGCCTACACCAGCCTGGTGCTCTGCTACCGCCAGCTGGGAGATGCAGCCGGTGAAAATGCTGCACTGGACAAGGCCCTCGAAATGGATCCCGACGACGGGCAAGTGCTGCTGTTGGCCGGAGAGCGGGCGTTGCAGGCCGACGCAACGGCCGAAGCGGTTAAGTATTACGAGCGAGCCCATCAGAACGATCCCGAAAATATGTTTATCATGCAGCGCCTTACCTCGACCTATATAGAGATGGGGAACCTTCAGGCCGCCTTGGAGACTCTGGAGGAAACCCAGAAGAACTCCCCCCGAGACCCGGATGTTTATTTCAACATCGGGGCGGTCTATTCCAATATTGGCAACGACGCTCTGAATAAAGGCCAGGATATTTACCGCGAGGTAGTTAGTGCCGATACTATCGACAAGGAAAGATTGGCGATTGCCATAGAGTACTTTAAGCAGGCGCAGAGCGCTTATTCGGAGGCGTTGTACTTCATGGATAACACTTTGGCGCTCAACCCGGATGACAAATTCGCCGATCAGGCTATCGGAGAGATCCAAAGGACCAAGAGAATCCTGGATACTGTGCAACGTTCCGTCGAGCAGATGCTCCAGTAACACCGCCGGCAGGATCAATCACAATGTTGCGAAAGCCGCCCAGGATCCGGCTCATTCTCCTGCTGGCTATAGCGAGTTCGGCTATGGCTTACCGCTATGGAGGGGGACCGAAACCCGAATGCACCAACGCACCGGGTGAGATGAGCTGCCGGATAGTCGATTGCCACGCCCAATACGAGCTGAACAGTGGTAGCGGTACCCTCGCCCTGCAGGGGGTGCCGCCGGTATACCAACCCGGCCGGCGCTACCTGTTGAGGGTGTCCCTGGCCCAACCGGGGCAGAAGCGCTGGGGTTTCCAGCTGACTGCGCTGACAGATAAACACCAACCGGCGGGAGAATTCAGCTTGGTAGACGAAAATCGCACCCAACTACAAACCGCCACCAGGCCCGACAGTTCAATCAGGCAATATATAGAGCATACTGCCGATGGCAGCTATATGGGCACGATGGATGGGCCGGTGAGCTGGAAACTGGCCTGGACGGCTCCCGGGCACCAGGTGGGCGATGTTATATTCTACACCGCCGGCAACGCCGCCAATTTCAATAAAAAACCGTGGGGAGATTACATTTATACCCGGGCCGATACCGCCCGCGGCCGCTTACCGGCCGGCTGAGGATGCGCTCCTGTAACCGGTTGGCCCCTAGCCGTAGGCTAAACAGCCCGCCACCAATTTTCTGCAATGGGGTAGGGAATCACCCCTCCCATGGTTATATTCCTAAACCTTAAATTCTAATCATACGAGAGTTACATGCCCACAATCACAACTATTCACGGCCGGGAAGTGCTCGATTCCCGGGGTAATCCCACAGTCGAAGTAGAAGCACACCTGGAAGATGGCAGCATCGGCCGGGCGATCGTACCTTCCGGCGCCTCCACCGGCGAACATGAAGCGGTGGAAATGCGGGATGGCGATCCACAGCGTTACCTGGGCAAGGGCGTGCGGCAAGCCGTGGCCCATGTCAACGGGGAACTGGCCCGGGCAGCTATCGGTCGTGACGCCCTGGATCAAGCCGGGCTGGACCAGGCGCTGATCGATCTGGATGGTACGCCCAACAAGGCCCGCCTGGGGGCCAATGCTATCCTGGGGATCTCGCTGGCGGTGGCCCACGCCGCGGCGACCGCCTCCGGTAAGCCACTGTATGCACATCTGAAGGGAGAGCAACAGCAATACACCCTGCCGATCCCCATGATGAATATCCTCAACGGCGGCTCGCACGCCGATAACAGCGTGGACATCCAGGAGTTCATGATCTTCCCGGTGGGGGCCGGATCGTTTGCCGAAGCCTTGCAGATGGGCGTGGAAACCTTCCACCGGCTCAAGGCGGTGCTCAAGGCCCGGGGGTTGGTTACCGCCGTGGGCGATGAAGGCGGCTTTGCGCCCGATCTGCGTTCCAACGAGGAAGCGATTGAAGTCATCCTGGAGGCTGTGGAGTACACCGGTTACCGGCCGGGCGAGCAGGTCTACCTGGCCCTGGACCCTGCCGCCAGCGAGTTCTATGATCCTAAAACTGCTAAGTATAACCTGGCTTCGGAGAACCGGGTCCTGGACGGCGACGAAATGATAGCCCTGTATGAGGAGCTGGTGAACAAGTATCCCATTATTTCCATCGAAGACGGCCTGGCGGAGGACGACTGGGACCATTGGCGCTCAATGCAACAGCGGCTGGGCCAACGGATCCAGATCGTGGGGGACGATCTGACCGTCACCAATCCCCAGCGGTTGCAGCGGGCTATCGACGAAGGCAGTATGAACGCCATCCTGATCAAACTCAATCAGATCGGTACCGTTACCGAGACCCTTCAGACCATCGCCCTGGCCCGGGAGGCCGGTTTTGGTGTTGTGGTTTCCCACCGCTCGGGCGAAACCGAAGATGTGTCCATCGCCGATCTGGCTGTGGCTACTGGCGGGGGTCAGATCAAGACCGGCTCTGCCAGCCGCAGCGAGCGGATCGCCAAGTACAATCAACTGTTGCGCATCGAAGAATCACTGGGGGCAGCGGCCCGCTTCCCCGGCCGGGAGGTATTTCCCATGCCGGGCTCCGGAGGCGCCGCGTCCTGACCCCGCGGGCCGTCATGCGCCCCCGCCGGTATCGGGGTTCCCGGACCGGTGATAGCCACCTTAAACGTTGGCTGGGGATGGTAGCAGTTGTGGCGGTACTGTTTTTTCTAGCTGTTAACCAGCAGGGCCTCCTGCGTCTGTGGCGGCTGCAACGGGAGCAAGAGCACCTGGAGGTGGAAATCGCCTTGCTACGGGAGCGCTCCGCCGAACTGCGCCTGGCCCGGACTCGACTGGAGAATGACATGTTGTACATCGAGCGCCTGGCCCGGGAGAAGTACCGGATGGTTAAAAAAGGTGAGAAGGTTTTCCGGGTGATTCAGCCTGAGGATCAACCGCCGGCAGTGAAACGGGTTCAGACCCCATAACCGATGCACCCCGGTCGCCGCGAATCGTTCCGCGGAACGCTGAGCCGATTTCCGGCTGAGTTGCGGTTGGCAGGTATCGTCGCTCTGCTGGCAGCGCCCCTGCCGGCTGCTTTTGAGGGGGCGGAACTGTTCCGGCCGACGCTTACTACCCTCGACGGCATCCACTCCCCGGCCCTGAATTCTCCTGCCCGGCTGCCGGATCAGTACTGGTGGTCTTCTATAGGCCGGACGGTGCCGTTCGGCCAATCCTGGGCGGCCGGACAACAGCTATCGCTGGGCGGCAACTACCGTTTCTGGAGAGGCGCCGCCGCGGTCTGGAGCTCAGGAGATCGCTTGTACAAAGAGACCCAGGCCACCATCGCCCTGGCCCGCGAACTGCTCACCGGGTTCCGTGCCGGCGCCAGTCTAACCTATAACCAGGTTGCCATCCGCGATTTCGAGCCGGTTCAGTCGGAGGTATTAATGGGCTTCGGCCTGGCCGGGGATTTGACCGATGACATGGTCTTTTCCCTTTGGTACAGCGGCCTGGCGCCGGATGATACCCGGGCCTACGAAAGCCTGGCCCGGCAGCTGTTCCAGTTGGCCCTGCTCCACCCGGCGGGGGACCACTACGGCTGGGCCCTGGGGGTGGAGAAGACCCCCGGGTTCAAGTTGCGGCAACTGCTGGAGGTCTCCATCGGCGGCGGCGGGAGGCTGGAACTGTTGCTGGGCTACCGGACCAACCCTGGTCTACCATTCGTCGGGACCCGGGTGACCCTATCACGCCTGCAACTATTTGCCCGCGTAAACCACCATCCGCTATTCGGCCTATCCACCGCTTTTGGCCTGGCGCTTAAATAGCATCCTGACCGTGTTGATCGGTACCGCCCTGTACGGACAGAGCGGCGCGGACCTCAGCAGCGATGTTTTCGACCACCAATCGCTTTCCGAGGATCAGCAGACCGCCCTGGCGTCGCTGCTGGATGACCCGTTGGACTTGAATGCCGCCTCCGTTGATCTCTGGTTCCTGCGCCCGGCTGTGGCGGCGGCGGTGCACACGGCCCGGGAAGCCGGCCGGTTCACTGGCTGGAGAGATTTAGAGCGCCGTACCGGTTTACCTTCGGAGACCGTGATCCTTCTGCGGACAGTCACATACCTTTCGGGAACCAAGGTAATTGGTGAGCTCAGCACCCGCCTGGTAGCCGGCTCCAGCGGGGAGAAAATCCGCACTCGGTTTAGGGTGGATACCGGCTCCTGGCTGATCCTGGGCACTACCCAACGCCGGCCGGGAGAATACCGCCTGGCCGACCGCACCGGTCTGAGCCTGGCGCGACCGGGCCGGTACTGGCAACTGGTCCTGGGCGATTATCGCCTGTCATGGGGGTCGGGCCTGCTGCTGGCGGACGAATTCCCCCGGCCGCTGGGAACGGCGCAGCTGGGCTTGGCCCCCGCCAACGCCCGGCTACGGCCCGGGTTCAGCTCCAGCACCACCGGTTTCCTGCGGGGATTCGGCTCGCTGTACCACAGAGGTAGACTGCTGCTGATTGGCGGCTACCACCTCGAACAGGTGGATCTGACCGAGATCGATGGGCACCCACGAGTGGTTGCGTACCGGGCGCACACCCGGCCGGCACCGATGACCGGTGAAAGACTGCCCTATCTGGGCGGATCGCTGGCCCTGGGCGGCTGGGAAGTGGGTGGCCTGACCGCCGGACATGCGCTTGAGCGAACCGCTGAAACCGTCGCTGTGCGCAGGCAATACTATTCCATGACCATCCGGCGGAAGTTCGCCGGTCCCACCAGCGGATGGGAACTGGCCCATGAAAACGGCTGGCAGGGCGAGCGGGCAGCCAATCTCACCCGGCTGGCGTATTCCAGCCCTGCTCCCCAGGCCACCGGCCAGCTGAGGCTGACCATGCTCTACCGCCGCTACCCTCCCGGCTGGGAGCCGTTACGCGGGCAACTGATGGGTCAGCGGGTCAGCCGGGGCAATGAAACCGGTTGGTTCCTGAGCTGGGGTTGGCGGCGGGCGCCGGTGAATCTTAGCGGTTACCTGGACACCTACCGGCAAACAACAGCTCAAGCCCCGGGAATTTGGGCCGATGAAGGACGTGAGAGTAGCTGGGAAGCAGCCACCCGGAAGGGACGCCTGGAAATACGGGTACTTAGCAGGAATGAACAGACTACCCAGGCTGGTTCCATTATCGACTCCCTGGGCCTCGAGTCATTCCAACAACTGCGAACGTCCCGTTGGTACCGGCGGCTGTCGGCCACTCTAAAAGTGGATCGGACCACCCGGCTACGGCTGCTGGCCGCCCAGGTGGGTACTAATGGGAGCGAAACGTCAGGGTGGGGAGCCATTTTTGGCGTGGCTGCCCGTTACCGGCGCCGGCAGGGTGGCCTAAGCGTAGCCGCAGGCGCGTACGGTTTCAATACCGACGGGTGGGACCAGCGGATATACATTTATGAGGATGGTCTCCCCGGTGAATTCGGGCTGCAGCCGCTGTCCGGCCGGGGGTGGAACCTCTCCGGTCTGGTGGGCCTGCCGCTGGGTCGCGGCCGGGTGTCATTCCGGGGCCGCCGGCAGTGGCGCTACGAAGAGGAACAGGGAAAAACTGTCGGTCAACCAGGACAGTACGGGCTTCAGTTGGATGTTGCACTATAAATGGCATTCCATCTAATTTATCCGGGCCAATTCCGACCGGCTGAACATGGCGATTGACTAAGGGAATATGGGGCTTGCTACAGATTACTGTTAAACATCTTTCGGCGACGTTGCGATTCTTACCTTTAGCGGCCAGCTGGCTCTTACCGGCCGGGGCATTAGCTGACGAGATACGGATTATCTTTCCCAATCAGCCCGGACACCGAGTATCCCTCAACACTTTTTATCGCGGCCAGGTGGAATACCTCAACAGCGCCGAACTGGCAGAAGCATTCTCTATCAGGTCCTACGTCAACGAGGCCGTTCAGAAGCAGGTGTTGCATTTTCGTGAAGGGGAGGTCAAAGTAACAGCCTTCTCATCGTTCGTTATCATCGACGATAAATCATACCAGATGCCGGCGCCCTCGTATTACGATGGCCGGGATTATTATCTCCCCGCCCAATCTTTTTTTCTGATTCTCGGGACTACGGTGCTGGAAGGGGCCACATTCGACGAATCTCGCCGGGCCTTTATCGGCCCCCGCTCGCTACTGGGTTATAACATCCATAGAGCCAGCATAGAGAAAAAGCGCAACGGCACACTGATCAGGGTGCGAACCAGCCAGACTTTCGAGGCCGCCAATATCGTGCGCTATATCACCGATAAC
This sequence comes from uncultured bacterium, assembly GCA_965372015.1. Classification (GTDB taxonomy): domain Bacteria; phylum Fidelibacterota; class Marinisomatia; order SCGC-AAA003-L08; family TS1B11; genus JACZSB01. The sequence goes on from CBDVAP010000018.1 coordinate 20,549, forward strand.
GGCTGGCTGGTAGTGCAGATCCCCTCCGGCAAGGTGGACACCCTGGAACTGGCCCGCTCCACCATGGGCGGTATCATCCGAAATGTCTGGGGCCGGCAGCTGGAAAATTCAGCCGAGCTGCGTTTCAAGCTCAATGAGAAAGTCCCTCTGCCGGAAGTCTTCCAGGTGGATAAGGGCCGGGAACTACACATCGCCCTGCGCAACCCGGTACGCAAGAAGGGTAACCGCACCGAGGAAATGCGGAAACTGTGGTACCTGAACACCATTGTGCTCGATGCCGGACACGGCGGTAAGGATGCGGGTACCACCGGACGGGGGGGCCTGCAGGAAAAAACGGTCTGTCTGGACGTGGCCTTGCGCCTGGGCAAGCTGCTCAAGCGGCGTACCAAGATGAAGGTGGTTTACACCCGTGACGAAGACGTTTTCATCCCCTTGTTTCAACGTACAAAGATCGCCAATGAGGCCGGCGGCAAGCTGTTTATCTCGATCCATGCCAACGGGGTAAAAAATCGGGGAGCCCGGGGCTTTGAGACCTGGCTGCTGGCCCCGGCCAACACCCCGGAGGCCATTGAGATCGCCCAGCGAGAAAACAGTGTAATCGCCCTGGAGGAATCGAAGCATCGCTACACGGAATTTGCCGATGAAGCGCTAATCCTTTCCACCATGGCCCAAAGTATCTGGCTGAAGGAAAGCGAGACCCTGGCCGCCCGGGTCCAGCAGGAGTTGGCGACCCGCCTGGACAGTCCCAACCGGGGCGTGAAGCAGGCCGACTTCTTTGTGCTGATCGGCGCCACCATGCCCAATGTACTGGTGGAAATAGGATTCCTGAGTAACCGTATCGAAGAGAAGAAGTTGGCCCAGAGCGAATACCGCCAACACATTGCGGCGGGTATTTATAATGCCATCCTGAAGTTTAAGCAGCAGCAGGAAGAGGCCATGGCCGCCAATCAGTAGACTGTGTTTCCTTGAGGGAACCGCCACAACCCGTCATCGCAAGGTCCCGACGGTTGTCGGAGCCTGCCCTGAGCGTAGTCGAAGGGTGGCGATCTTAATAGACCTGAGCACCGAAACAGCGGGATGGCCACAGAAATCCGCCAGCCGGCGGATTCCCTCGCCATGACATTCTCCCAAATATCCCTTGCCCCCGGATCCCTTCTCTGAAACAGTACCGTGAGCCATAATATTAACCACCCCGCCACCCCGGTAAGGAGTGGGCGAAAGCCTAGAAAGTAAATTCAATGCTAACCCGGGAGCTGTTGGAATATCTCTTCGGACTGGAGCGGAAAGGGATCAAATTGGGACTGGGTCCCACCCGGCGCCTGCTTAAGAGCTGTGGTTCTCCCCACCGGGCCCAGCCCCTGATACAGGTGGCCGGTACCAACGGAAAGGGGTCCACGGCGGCCATCCTGGCCAGGATCCTGGAGCAGCATGATCTTAAAACGGGACTGTATACCTCACCGCATCTGATTCGTTTCAATGAGCGCATCCGCATCGACGGCGTCTGCATTGAAGATGATTACATTGTGGCCTGGGTCCGGCGTTACCAGGTGGAAATTGGGCGTTTGGAAGCCACCTTTTTTGAGGCCACCACCGCTCTGGCATTGAGCTATTTTCGCGATTGCCAGGTTGAGGTAGCGGTGTTGGAAACGGGCTTGGGCGGGCGGCTGGATGCCACCACTGCCGCAGAGCCTGCCTTGACAGCCCTAACGCCCATCGATCTGGATCACACCGACCTGCTGGGCGATACCCCCGAAGCTATCGCCCGGGAAAAGGCCGGGATTCTGCGGGCGGGTATACCGTGCTATTCAGCGCCTCAGCAGGACTCAGTGGCAGCGGTTATCCGGGAAGCGGCCCAGGCAATAGGCGCGCCCCTGACATTTGTTGGAGCGGACCTGGCGGTACCCGGGCCGACGCATCTACCCGGTGAGCACCAGGTGATGAATGCCCGTCTGGCCTGGACCCTGGCCCGCGAATTTCTGGGGGAGCATTTCGACCGGCGCCGGGCCGCGGTGGCGGTGGAGACAGCCGCCTGGCCGGGCCGCTATCAGCGGGTCAGAGCAGAGCCCAAAGTGATTTTCGATGTGGCCCACAATCCCCACGGGGTTCGGGCTTTCCTGGCCAATTTCACCAGAGAGACCCAACGAGGGTGTAAATGGTTGGTGTTGGCCCTGCAGGCGGACAAAAATGCCGAGCAGGTTTTGCAGCTACTCCTGGGACGGTTCGACGAGGTGATTCTTACCCAGACCGATACTCGCCGTTTTTTGGCGGCCTCGGAACTGGCGGCCCTCGCCAGGGATTACCGGCGAGAGCTGCGAGTCATAACGCCGGCTTCGGATGCCATCGGACAGGCGCTTTCTACGGCCGGCCCCGATGATCTGATAACTATTATCGGCTCCCATTACCTGGGACCTGCGGTGGCCGAGATATTTAAAATTTCATTTGACATGCTTGGTTAAACGGTCCAATATTCGGGTGAGTCTCTCGTCCCTCGGAACCGGATTTCCCAAATGATCACCAAATTTGACTATTTTCGTTCTTTTGAGTAGTATTATTAAAGCAGTAATCGATAGGAGGAAGAAGCTACTGCACCCGGTGCTGGGGTTATAACTCAAGTATGACCGTCTCGATCTGATAACCGATATAATCTTGTCAGCGGGATAATCCGGCAACAATCGTAATCCAGTCGTTTTGTTGGCCCACTTCTTTAACAGTCCCTTTCTCAGAATTGCACCGGCGCACCGGTGTTTAGCTTGAAACCGCCAAGAGCGTTAAGGAATCTATAAGCCCACCGTAGAGAGGAAAGTCTGGAATCATATTTCTGTCGCGTGGGGACAATCTCTCGCCTGACTGAACCAGCGACAGGCCGGCAATGCGACGCCGGCGATCAGGAAAGAATCAGTGAATAAGGAACACATAATGGACATCAGCGATCTGCAATCACTGCGGGTGAAGGACCTGACAAAAATGGCCCAGGATTTGGAAGTAGCCGACTTCTCCGGCCTGAAGAAACAAGACCTGATCCTGCGGATACTGGAAACCAAGGCCCAAAAAGAGGGCAATGTATACTCCCGGGGGGTCCTGGAGATCATGCCCGACGGGTACGGTTTTCTTCGTTCGCCCGATTTCAACTACCTTCCCAGTCCCGATGACATTTACGTCTCTCCATCCCAGATTAAGCGCTTCGGTCTGCGCACCGGCCACTTGATCAGCGGCCAGATCCGGCCGCCGAAAGACAATGAGCGCTTTTTTGCCCTCCTACGGGTGGACGCGGTAAACGGGATCGGTCCGGATGAGATCAAGACTTCGCCTCATTTCATCGATTTAACCCCGGAATTCCCCGAGGAAGTGCTGGTGTTGGAGACCACCCAAAAGGAAATTTCCGCTCGCGTGATCGATCTGGTATCCCCGGTGGGCAAGGGGCAACGGGGATTGATCGTGGCTCAGCCTAAAACCGGTAAAACGGTGCTGTTGCAGAAAATCGCTAACGCCATCAGCACCAACTATCCCGAAATCTACCTGATCATCCTGCTGATTGATGAGCGGCCGGAAGAGGTGACCGAGATGAAGCGCAATGTGGAGGCGGAGGTTATTTCCTCCACTTTCGACGAGCCGGCCGAGCGCCATGTACAAGTGGCCGAGATGGTGTTGCAGCGGGCGCGCCGGATGGTTGAGGTGGGCGCCGATGTTGCGATCCTGCTGGATTCGGTCACCCGCCTGGCCCGGGCGCATAACACGGTGATCCCCCACAGCGGTAAAATCCTATCGGGGGGTGTGGATGCCAATGCTCTTCAGAAGCCCAAGCGTTTCTTCGGCGCCGCGCGGAAGATCGAGGAGGGCGGCAGTCTCACCATCATCGCCACCGCCCTGGTGGACACCGGCAGCCGGATGGACGATGTGATCTTTGAGGAATTCAAGGGCACCGGCAACATGGAACTGGTCCTGGACCGCAACCTCAGCGACCGCCGGGTCTACCCTTCGATTGAAATCAATCGGTCCGGCACCCGCCGGGAGGACAAGCTGCTCTCTCGTAAGGACCTGTCCCGTATCTGGATCCTGCGGCGGCTGCTCAATAACATGAATACAGTGGAGGCCATCGAGTTCCTGCTGGACAAACTGCAACGCACCAAGACCAACCGGGAATTTCTCGATTCAATGAGCAGTTAGATGTGTTCGGTGGTTCGCCAAGCAGGGGACGCGGCCGTTGCAGTTGAGGCCACCAGTATGGGGCAGGCCATCTGTGTCCGGTTTATCACCGACCCACCGGTGAATGTCACCCCCTATCTGCTTAAAGGGGCCATGATCAGTAAATTCCCGAACCACGCCATTATCCCATTTATCGATGGGCACTATCGGGAACAATTCCGTTACCCACGAGTGCAGGTGAAGGTGCTGCGCAACCAACTGTGTATTTTTGGTCTGGGGCGCGGCTACGAAGCGGTCAAGTCATTCCAGGAGCAACTTGACAGCCTGACGGTGGAGGATCAGATTTTCAAAGTCACAGGGAGCGAGACGCCGCAGGATGGAGAAATCAGCGACCAGCCCGCAGAGCACTACCTGCGCTATAAGTTCATCACTCCCTGGGTAGCCCTGAACCGGCGCTCACTGACCCATTACAAATTGTTGTTGCCCCGGGAGCGTATAAATTACCTGAACCGGGTGCTGGTGCAGAACCTGCTGTTCATCGCCCGCGAACTGGGCAAGACGCCTGACTTTACCGTCAGCGTACGGGTTAAATTACAGTCCCTCAGCCCGCGGGTGGTGGAGGATCAGGGCAGCGGCTCCTTCAAGGGTTACTTTACCAGCAATATGCAACTGCCTGATTATCTGGGTCTGGGCAACGGTATTACCAAAGGGCTGGGCACAATCGTTTGTATGTGGTCTTGAGCGATGGTAAAGGTGGCTTGCTTTGGGCAACTTTCCCGTCGAACTTTGATCCCGAAATGTAGGCGCTAAAATGAAGTTTGCCGATAGAGTATCCAGGGTAAAAGGGTCAGTCACGCTGGCCATGACCACGCGGGCCGCCGAACTGCGGGCCACCGGCGTAGACGTTATTAATATGTCCGTGGGGGAGCCCGACTTCCCTACCCCGGATCACATCGTGGCCGCCGCGCAGCAGGCCATTGCCGACGGCTATACCCGCTACACGCCGGCTCCCGGCCTACCCCAGCTGCGGGAAGCGGTGGTTACCAAGCTGGCTCGGGACAACGGGATTGAGGTGTCGTCGGAGCAGGTGATTGCCAGTAATGGCGCCAAGCATTCACTATTCAATGCCTGCATGGCCCTGTTTCAGCAAGGTGACGAAGTGATCATCTTCGCGCCTTACTGGGTCTCCTTTCCCGAGTTCGTCAATTTCTCGCATGCCACCCCGGTGATAGTCGGGACCGACCCTGAGCGGCGCTTCGAACCGCTGTTCGACGAACTAAAGGAGCGCATCGGTCCCCGCACCAGGGGCATTATCATAAACTCACCTTCCAACCCCACCGGTGGCGTCTGGAGCCGGGCCGCGGTGGAGCAGATAATTGGGTTGGCCCGCAAGCATGACCTTTGGCTGTTCGCCGACGAGTGCTACGAGGCCCTGGCCTATGATGAACCCTTCGTTTCAGCTGCGGCCATCGACCCCGATTTTGAGAAGATTCTCACTTTCCAGAGTTGTTCGAAAACCTATGCCATGACCGGCTGGCGGATCGGTTACATGATCGGTCCTGTCGAGGCGGTGAAGGCCATGTCGCGTCTCCAGGGACAGAGCACTTCCTGCCCCAACTCGATCGGCCAGATGGCGGCCGTGGCGGCCCTTACCGGGGACCAGTCTGTGGTGCAAGAGATGAAAGCTGCTTTCAAGCGCCGCCGCCGGCTGGTGGTGGAACGCCTGACAGCCATTCCGGGGATAGAATGCCGGGAACCGGGCGGTGCTTTCTACGTTTTCCCTGATGTTAGCGGCTTGTTTGGGAAAACCTGGGACGGTGGGCGGCTGCAGTCACCGGATGATGTAACCGAATTCATCCTCACTACCGCCCATGTGGTCACGGTCAGTGGGGAAGCCTTCGGCGATCAGCGGCATGTACGGTTTTCCTACGCCGTTTCGGACGATGATATCATAACCGCCGGCGAGCGCGTCGCAGCCGCTGTAGCGAATTTGAGTTGAGGAGTAGACAGCATGAAGAATGACATTCACCCCAAGTACCATTTAATCACGGTGCATTGTGCTTGTGGAAGTAGTTTCCAGACCAAGTCCACCGTCACGGAACTACGGGTGGAAATCTGCAGCGCCTGCCATCCGTTCTACACCGGTAAGCAGAAACTGGTGGATACCGCCGGCCGGGTCGAGAAGTTCCGCCGGAAGTATAAAATCCCCGAAGCCGCCGGCTAACTGCTGACTACCGGTACCGGGAACATGCTCCCTGCGCGATTGTCGCGGGGGCAGGCAACCGGCCCCTACCCCATGCCCGGAAGCAAACGCATCACGTTCCTGACCCTCGCGGCGGCCCAATCGCGGATATTGGTGGGCGGCCAGGCGGTCATCGAAGGGGTGATGATGCGGGTGCCGGGGGCCTACGCCGTGGCGGTGCGTCAGCCCGACGGTGAGATTCGCCTGCGCCGGGACCGGTTCACCTCCCTGGTGGAAAGCTCCCGGTGGCTCAAACTGCCGGTGCTGCGGGGCATGATCCATCTGTTCGAATCGTTGAAGTTAGGTATCAACACGTTGAACTGGTCGGCGGAGGTGGCCTACCCGGAGGACGATGCCCCCTCAGGCTGGTCCACCGTACTTTCAACGACCATCGCCCTGCTACTGGGGGTGGGACTATTTTTCGTGGCCCCCCTCTGGCTTACCACCCGCCTCTTGCAGGTGGACCAACAGGCCGTAGGTTTCAACCTGGTATCGGGAGGCATCCGGATCACCTTTTTCCTGGTCTACCTGGGACTGATCTCCCTGCTCAAAGATGTGCGCCGGCTATTCGAGTATCACGGCGCGGAGCACAAGGCCGTCTTCACATTTGAGGCCGGACGGCCGCTGACGGTTGACAGCACCCGGGAATTTTCCACCCGGCACCCCCGTTGCGGCACCAGTTTCCTATTCATTGTGTTGATCGCGGCGATCCTGGCCTTTGCCCTGATCGACACCATTGCGTTGGCGGTGGTCGGGCGTCTCACCCTCGGTTTGCGGCTGCTGGTGCACCTGCCGCTGATCCCCCTGGTGGCCGGCATAGGCTATGAGGCGTTGAAGCTCACCGCCCGCTATCAGCACCTGTGGCTGCCACGTTGGCTATCACAGCCGGGGCTGTGGCTGCAGGGTATCACTACCCGCGAACCAGACGACGAGCAGCTGACGGTGGCACTGGAGTCATTGAAGGAAGCTTTCGGAGAGGACCTGCCCCTGATGGAAGGGCGGCAGTACCTGGCCGAGGCGATTGCGTAAGACAGAGCAATGCTCGAGAAACTGAAGGAAATTCTCCAGCGGCACCGGGAGTTGGCGGAGCAGATGTCCGATCCGGCCATAGCGGCGGACCCCCAGCAATACGCGACCCTGGCTAAAGAACACAGTGAGCTTGGCGAGGTGGCCGGGAAGGCCCGCGAGTATATCGCCACCGTCGAGCACCTGGAAGAAGCCGAGGAGCTGATAACCGGCGACGATCTCGAGTTGAAAGAGCTGGCCCAGGAAGAAGCTCCCGATCTGAGGGAGCGGCTCCAGGTTCTGGAGGAGCACCTCAAAGTTCTCCTGCTGCCCAAAGATCCCAACGACAACAAGAATACTATCCTGGAAATCCGGGGCGGCACCGGCGGCCAGGAGGCAGCCCTGTTTGCCGGCGACCTGTACCGCATGTATACCCGCTACGCCGAACGCCGCAATTGGACCACCGAGGTGCTCTCACTATCCGAAGCCGAGGCAGGCGGCGTCAAGGAGGTGATTGTATCGGTCAAGGGGAAAGGGGCCTACGGCGATTTGAAGTACGAAAGCGGTGTGCACCGGGTGCAGCGGATACCGGCCACCGAAGCTAGTGGGCGTATCCACACCAGTGCGGCCTCGGTGGCCGTCCTGCCTGAAGCGGACGCTGTAGAGGTGGACATCGACCCGGGCGATCTAAAAGTGGATACTTACCGCGCCTCGGGGGCCGGCGGCCAGCATGTGAACAAAACCGAATCCGCCGTGCGCATCACCCACCAACCCAGCGGCATCGTGGTCACCTGCCAGGATGAAAAATCCCAACATAAAAACAGGGAAAAGGCCATGAAGGTACTGGTTGCGCGGATGTATGCCAGCCAGGTGGCCGAGCAGGAGAAAGAACGTGCCCAGACCCGTCGCAGCATGGTCTCCACCGGGGACCGCAGCGCCAAGATCCGCACCTATAATTATCCCCAGGGGCGGGTCACCGACCACCGAATCAACCTGACCCTTTACAAGCTGGCCGAGATTATGGACGGGGACCTGGTGGAGCTCATCGAGCAGGCCCGGATGCATGACCGCATGGAACGCCTGGCGGAAGTGTGACCGCCGATAGCGCTAAGCCCGCCCCAACCGCAACCAGCCGGTCCAGGGTCTGGACCATCCTCGACCTGATCAACTGGGGCCGGGAGTACTTCGAAAAGCGCCAGATAGACAATGCCCGCCTGGAAGTGGAGTGGCTGCTGGCCCAGGTACTCAGTCTCAAGCGGGTAGACCTATACGTCCAGTTCGAGCAACCGCTGGAACCGGCGGAGCTGGCCCAGTTCAAGCAGCTGGTGCTGCGGCGGGTGAGCGGTGAGCCGTTGCAGTATATTCTGGGCACGGCCCCCTTTTGCGAGCACGACTTCTTGGTAACCCCGGCGGTACTGATCCCCCGGCCGGAGAGCGAAATCCTGATTGAGCGCCTCAAACAGAGCCCCGATCCCGCTACCATCCTGGATATCGGTACCGGCTCGGGCTGCCTGGCGGTGACGGCGGCGCTGCTGTACCCCGACGCCAAAGTGACCGCTGTGGATATCTCCACCGACGCCCTGGAGGTAGCCCGGGAGAACGCCGATCAGCTGGGGGCAAGGAATGTGACCTTCGTGGAAATGGACATCCTGCGGGACACCCCGGACGGCGCCTTCGATGCGGTGTTGTGCAACCCGCCGTATGTATCCGAGACCGAGTGGGAATTTCTGCCCCAGGAAGTCAGGGAGCGTGAGCCGGCGGTGGCCCTGGGGGACCAGGGCGACGGCCTGACCTTTTTCCGGCGGCTGGCGGAGATCGGTGGTGCAATGTTGACCTCGGAAGGCCAATTGATCGTGGAGATCGGCGGCCGGGCCCAGGCCGGGGCGGTGGAGGCGCTGTTCACCGCTGTGGGTGCTACCTGCTCGTTCTACCCCGATCTGCAGGATGACTTGAGAGTGGGGGTGGTGCGATGGGGGAAGTGATCGCTCCCAAAACCTCCAACTACTAATTTAGTAGTAATTAGTAGATAATTAGTAGTTAGGCCGGTTCACGAGGGGGAAAAGCCAAGCGTAGTTGCTCTCTAACTAAAATTTGACCCTTAAGCTTACTAACGAACCTCTAAAGCTGCTTGATTCTCTTATGCAAATCGTTGGGAGCGATAAACACAAATGTTCTGCCTTGCTTGGAAGTATCAAGCAGTTTCAATCGGGCCAGCTCCAAAAGATCGGTTCGGGCTGTTTGGTAACTCAATTTATTTGCCCGTTGATGAGACTTGAATGTGTAACGCTGATGGGGGTGACGCAAAGCGTGCTCTAATATTGCCATCTGTCTGTTGTTCAAATCGAGAACTGTTTTCGTGTCCCTTAATAGACTCTCCGCACGGCGCAGCTTTTGGCTCTCTTTCTCCAGATTTTGATGAAGCTGGTCAACCGCTTGGCGGATCACCCGCAAGTGGAACAAAATAAAGTAAGTCAGGTCATTATCGTCCGTTTCGGTATACAGAAACGCCCTGCCGTATTTCGCTGAGGCTTCTTTCAGAATACTTGAGATCGAGATATACTCACATAACCAATAATTATTTTTTGCCATAGCCCAGTAAAACAAGGCCCGGGCCGTCCGGCCGTTGCCATCAACGAAGGGGTGATCGTAAGCCAGCTGAAAATGCAGGATTATGGCCTTGAGTACTGGGTGAATAAATGGTTTTTCCTGAATAGCATTCCCGAAATCACAGAGCAGTCGAACGCGCTCTTCTAACTCCTCCGCTCTGGGTGGTTCGTGAAGTACCTTGAAATCAATATTGTCAATAACCTTAACAGGGTCGCCGGGTCTACGGAAATGTCCCTGGTCGGTGGAATCTTCCAGTGTGCCACGGGTTAAAATTGACTGTAAGTCTAAGATAATTTCCTTCGAAATGGGAGTCTGACCCACTTCCCGGATGAAGGCCATGGCGTGATAATTATTATGGATCATCTGTTCACTGTGGTTGCGGGGGTTGCGCCCCGATATGAGCATATCCTTGGCCACCACTCTGGTCGTGGCGGCGCCTTCCAATTGAGAGGAAGTGATCGCTTCCTCCAAAAGCGATTTCATGTAGACTGCATCCTTGATGCCGGGCGTATTGAGTGCAGTGCTACCTCGAAAGGATCCGCCGGCGTTGACATCAATTTCATGCAGTTGCTCGTATATTAGATCGAAGGGGGCATATTGAAAGGGTTTACCATTAGTATCCGTAAAGGGCAACTCCCTGTAGAGCGATTGCCTTGATATTTTTACAGAGGCCCACCATTCCTCTAGTGTAAGTCCTTTTGGGGGTTCACGGTAGCGCAACTTATCCCAATGCAGATATTTGTTCCCCGGGGCCGGCCCGGTTTTCTCGAAAAATAATCTATTGATCGCTTTGGACCCCTTTTGCTCGAGAGTCGCTTTGAGAATGCCGTCTAACTCAGGTGGTTTTTGTGGTATTTTCATGGGGGGGTCCGTTTAATTCTAGCCGGTGTTGCAGCGCAACGGGCGGGCCAGGCAGCCAAATACTAATGCTAATTTAATTAGTATTAGTACTGTGGAGCAAGCGGTTTTGGAACCTCGCCTTCCTGTGCTTTCCCCGCTCTCTAATCCTCAACTACTAATTTAGTAGTAATTAGTAGATAATTAGTATTTGGGCCGTTTCTCGACGGGGGAGATTCTCTCTCCGACTGCCGACTGCCAACTGCCACTGCCAACTGCTTATCCGGTGCAGCACAGCATAGACGGACCTCTTTCCCCGCATCCCCAGCCCTAACTTCCCCCATGCCTCCCCTCTTAGCTGCCCTGAAAATGCTGCGGCCCCTGAACCTGCTGCTGGGGGCTCTGGCAGTACTCATATCCGCCGCCTTAATGCCCGCCTGGCCGGCTTGGGGCGCCATCGGGCCGGCTATGATCGTGGTGGCGGCCTTCAACGCCGGGGCCAACGCCCTGAACGACTGGTTCGACTACCCGGTCGATAAGGTCAACCGGCCCCACCGGCCGTTGGTATCGGGGGCCCTGACGCGCCGGGCCGGGCTGGCCCTGGCGGTGGTGCTGTTTGCCATTGGGGCGCTGGTTGCCGCCCGGCTGCCGCTATCCGCCCGGAATATCGCCCTGTACCTGGCCCTGCCGGCGTTGGTGCTGTATACGCCGCTGTTCAAGGGATTGCCGCTCCTGGGCAACTTCATGGTGGCAGGGATCATGGGGCTGACCTTCCTGTTCGCCGGGGCGGCTTTCGGTAATCTGGCGGCCCTGTGGATCCCGGCGGGACTGGCGACAGGCTTCAATGTGCTGCGCGAACTGGTCAAGGACATCCAGGATGTGGTGGGTGACGGCCGGGAAGGGGTGGGTACCTTACCGGTGCGGTTCGGGGTACCGGCGGCCATAAAAGTGGCCCAGGCGGAGACATTACTTTTGATGTTCGGCTGCCTGATGCCGTACATTTCGGGGGCCTATGGCGCCACTTATTTGATCACTTTGATAGTGGGGGTGGAGTTGCCCCTGACGTACTGTTTCCATTACCTGGTAAAGCATCCCAACCCGGCCGGCGGCGGCTGGGTGGCAAAGGTTCTAAAAGTTGATATATTCGCCGGCCTGCTGGCCGTTTACCTGTCCAAGTTCCATGTCTGATTCTGCCTCAGTCGCGGCATGAGCGACTTCGTTCACCTACATAACCATTCCGACTTTTCCCTGCTGGACGGCGCCCAATCGGTCCAGACCCTGGTGGACGTAATGTCCGATCTGAAAATGGACTCGGTGGGGCTCACGGATCATGGCAACCTGTTCGGCCTGGTGGAGTTCTATAAGGCCGCCCGGGACGCCGGGATCAAGCCGATCATCGGCTGCGAAGTGTTTGTGGCCCAGAAGGACCGCTTCAACCGTGAGACCACCGCGGGCGCCGGCTGGGGGAACTACAACCACCTGGTACTGCTGGCTAAGAATCAGGAGGGGCTACGCAACCTGGTGAAGCTGGTCTCGGCGGGCTACCTGGAGGGTTTCTACTACCGCCCGCGGATAGATAAGGAATTACTGCGCCAGTACGGCGCGGGACTGATATGCACTTCGGCCTGCTTAAAGGGGGCGGTCCAGGAGAGCGCGGTCAAACGCGGGTTCGAGGGCGCAAAAGCGGCGGCCCTGGAACTGGCGGAGATCTTTCCCGGCAACTTTTACCTGGAGTTGCAGCGCCACCGGATCCCCGAGGAAGATGCAGCAGTTGAGATCAACATCCGGTTGGCACAGGAGCTGGACCTGCCGCTGGTAGCCACCAACGACTGCCACTATGCCCGTAAGGAGCATTGGGAAGCCCATGACATCCTGTTCTGCCTGGGCACCGGTAAGGATCGGGACGACCCTAACCGCATGCGCTACGCTACGCCCGAGTTCTACTTCAAGTCCGGTGACGAGATGTTCGAGCTGTTTAAGGACACGCCCCAGGCGCTGGAAAATACCGTGGCTATCGCCGAGCAGTGTAATGTGGAACTGGAGTTGGGCCAGATGCACCTGCCCCGGTTCCCGATCCCTGAATCGGCGGGCGGCCAGGACCCGGATGAATACCTGCGTTCGCAGGCCGAGGTAGGGCTGGCCCGGCACTACCAGGTGACGCCGGAAATCCAAGCCCGCCTGGACCACGAGCTACAGGTGATCCAGGGCATGCATTACGCCGGCTATTTCCTGATCGTGATGGATTTCATCCGTCACGCCCGGAGCAAGAAAATCCCGGTGGGTCCAGGCCGGGGCAGTGCCGCGGGTTCGCTGGTGGCCTACAGCCTGGGCATAACCAACGTCGACCCGTTGCGCTATGACCTGTTGTTCGAGCGCTTCCTGAATCCGGACCGGGTCTCCATGCCCGATATCGATATCGACTTCTGCCAGGAGCGGCGGGGAGAGGTGATCGATTACGTCAAGGAGCTTTACGGTGAAGAGGCCGTGTGCCAGATCATCACCTTTGGCAAGCTCAAGGCCCGCTCGGTGGTGCGTGATGTGGCCCGGGTGCTGGGAATGAGCTTCGCCGAGGCTGACCGGATTGCCAAACTGATCCCGGAAAGTCCCGGGATGACTATCGAACGAGCCCTGGAGGAAAATCCCGACCTGGTGCAGGCCGAATCGGTGGACCAGGCCCATGGGGACTTGTTCCAGTTCAGCCGGGTGCTGGAGGGGATGAACCGCCATGCTTCCACCCACGCCGCCGGGGTGGTGATCGCCCCCGGTGACCTCACCGATTACGTTCCCCTGTACAAACACCCCAAGACCGGCGACATCACCACCCAGGTGGACATGATTGGCCTGGAGGACCTGGGTCTGTTGAAGATGGACTTTCTGGGCCTGCG
>CBDVAP010000019.1:0-30767 GCA_965372015.1 uncultured bacterium
CGGTGGAGGGACTCGAACCCCCGACACGCGGATTATGATTCCGCTGCTCTAACCAGCTGAGCTACACCGCCGCCGTAAATTTACTTTACTGGGATCGGGCCGGGCAATGGGATGATCCCGGTCCGGCGGATGTGACCCGGCAGCGGTTTAAAGGATGTATCGCATGCGTGTGCCGTGGTTGAGTGACATGACGATTTCATCGGGGGTCAGTTCCTTCGGGAAAAAGACACCGGAGATATTCGCGCCTCGAATACTGGCCCCTTCCAGCCGGCAATAATTCAGATTCAGGCCGGCCAGGTTGGCCTGCCGAAAATAACTGTTCTCGAAGTTGATCCCCTTAGCATCCAGCCCCCTCAAATCCAGTCCCCGGAAGTCTAATCCTGTTAAATCGTAGTCGCCCTCCTTCGGCCGGCGGGTATTGAACTCGTCGATTCGCTCCTCCCGTAGAAGATTATATAGTTCGTCGTCGATAATCTTCGGGGTTTCAGGGGTTATGATCATCCCTCTTCGCATGTTCGTTCCTTTCCCGGCTTTTTATACATTGCCGGTACAATATACTTCTCCTTGATAAGGGCTGTTAAAATAGTGCGCCGCCCGGCCGGGTGCAACCTGAATTATGGCGCTGCCGGTGGTTGTTCCCGGTGCCGGATCTGTTCATGAGGTGCGGGTTGAACTGCCTGCCACCTATGAGCAGCGATCAAGAATGAGTTGCATGACCATCCGTACCCCCACTCCTGATCCTCCACCCGGTGTGTACGGCTGGTCCTTATCCTGCCAGGCGCTGCCGGCGATATCCAGATGCACCCAGGGGGTTTTTCCCACAAATTCCTTGAGAAATACGCCCCCGGCGATACTGCCGGCCAGACGGGCCTGGCCCAGGTTCTTCACGTCCGCCACTTTGGATTTGATGTCCTCGGAATACTCCTCCCACATGGGTAGTTCCCAAACCCGTTCGCCGGTGGCCTCCGACGCCCGTTGCACCTCAGCCAGCAAGTCGTCGTTGTTGCCCATGATGCCGCTGGCCCGGTGCCCCAGGGCAATGAGCACGGCGCCGGTGAGAGTGGCGAAATCGAGGATGGCGGCCGGTTTGTGCTGGTCAACAACATAGGCCAGGGCGTCGGCCAGGATCAGGCGGCCTTCGGCATCGGTGTTGAGGATCTCGATGGTTTTGCCGTTATAGGCCCTGACGATATCGCCTGGACGCTGGGCCGATCCGCCGGACATGTTCTCGGTGCTGGGAATAGCCGCCACCACATTGATAGCCGGTTGCAGCTCGGCCAGCGCCCGCATGATCCCCAGCACCGTGGCCGCCCCGGACATATCGAATTTCATCTCGTCCATCTTGGCCGCCGGCTTGATGGAGATGCCGCCCGAGTCGAAGGTCAGACCCTTGCCCACCAGCGCCACCGGGGCAGCGCCTTTCGGTCCGCCCTTATACTCCATAATAATGAACTTGGGGGGCTGATTGGACCCCAGGGCCACCCCAGCCAGGGCGCCCAGGCCCAATTTGGTGAACTTTTCGCGGTCAAATACTACGCAGCTCATCCGCGGCGACCGGGCAATCTCCTCGGCTTCCCCGGCTAGACGGGTAGGGGTGATAATGTTGGCCGGATGGTTCTGCAAGTCCCGGGCATAGCAGGCCGCGCTAGCTGTAATGTTTCCTCGCAGCAGGCTGTCGCTTTCGGCCGGGCCGTACAGCATCAGCGATTCCAAGGCCTTATCATCCTTTTCCGGCTTTTTATAGTCCTGGAAGCGATACGAGCCCAGGATCAGCCCCTCCACCATGGCCTGGGTAAGCTCCTCCGCAGGCAGGTCAGCCTCGAAACCTAGCAGACCGCAACCGGCCTGATTATGTTTGATAGCTAATCCCACCGCGCTCCCGGCCGCCTGCCGGGCCACTTCGGTGGTGAATTTGCCGCTTTCACCGAGACCGACCAGGGCCACCCGCGCCAGGGGACTGTCATTGAACAGCACCAGGGAATCGCCCTTTTTCCCCTTAAAATCACCACGCTCGATCACCTTGCCCAACAGGCCGCCCAGAGCGCTGTCCACTGCTCGCTGCCCGGCCTGCAGCCCCTTATCCTGAAAGACTCCCAGCGCCAGGAAATCCAGCGGGCGGGTGAAGTCAAGTTTGGAGATCTGTTCTACTTCAGCCACAAATGACATCTGTGTCCTCCTTGATTTCTCAAAACAATCCTCGTTCCATCGGGCAGTCCAACTCCGCGGCTATCCCTCCGTCGCCCCCGACAGGATCAGCCTCCCGGCGGCGTTGAACAACCTATAAGTAATGCCGGTCCGCTCACCCTTTTCTTCCGTATAGGCCTGACCGTATACTCGTCCGGTGAGCGCATTTAATCCGGCCGTTGGTTCAATCGCAAGGTGGTGGTTCCGGCTATTGCCGGCGGCCCGCAGCAGCGCCCTGATAAAGTCCGTCAGTTTTTGATCGGCCCGCTCCCGGGCGCTACCCAGGTCGATCTCTCCCTCGGCGGCTCCGGGACTGGGCCGGGTAATGAATATCGCATTGGGCTGCTGTGGCATCAGGCTGGTTTCGGACTAAATTTAATTGTCGGCAAATTTAGAACTATGCAAGGGTTACCGGAGTAATTTCTTTCGCACCGTGGCCCAGCCGGTATTCAATTGCAAGATAAAACTGGTTCAAGTTACTTTAGGTATGTATCTCCGGTTAGCGTCCGCCATTTTCACCAGCCCTGGCGCCGGTGTAAACCGCGGTCCATGCTTTTTAGCCAGTTGCTGCAACCGCTCCACCATCGCCGGCAGGCCTACCTGGTCCATGGCCCAGAACGGCCCCCCCCTGAAGGGCGGATAGCCGAAACCGTATATGGCGCCGATGTCGCCTTCAGCCGGGCTCCCGATCAATCCCTCATCCAGGGCATAGGCGGCTTCGTTAAGCAGCGCTCCGATCAGCCGCTGCATCGTCTCCTGGAAGGAGATATCCCGGCGCCGGGCATTGGACAGCAGCCCATAAATGGACTTATCCACCCCCCGCCGTTGGCCGTCTTCATAGCGGTACAGGCCCCGGCCGTTCTTGCGCCCCAACCGTCCGTCATCAACGAATCTCCGGTTATGGTCGGTCATCTCCAGGCGCTGGCCGATGAAGGGCGCCATCACCCCGGCCACCATGCCGGCCACATCCAGCCCCACTTCGTCCAGTAGGGTGCAAGGCCCCACCGGCATACCCATGCGGCGGGCGTGGCGGTCCAGCAGGTCCACCGGGATACCGTCCTCCAGCAGCTTGAAGGTCTCGTTCAAGTAGGGGGTCAGCAGGCGGTTGATGTAGAATCCGGGTGAATCCTTGACCACAATCACCGTCTTCCCCAGCCGCCGCCCCAGCTTTACGGTTGTGGCCAGGGTCTGCGCGTTGGTGGCCTGTGAGGTGATCACCTCCACCAGGGGCATTTTCTCCACCGGCGAGAAAAAGTGCATCCCGATGATGCGCTCAGGGTGCTTGGCGCCGGCCGCTACCTGGGCAATGGGCAGCGATGAAGTGTTGGTGGCGATCACCGTCTCGGGCGCAACCACCGCCTCCAGCTCGGCGATCAGGCGGCGTTTCAGTTCCAGGTCTTCGAACGCCGCCTCGATCACCACTTCGACGCGGCCGAAGCCTGAATAATCGCTAGTGGGACTGTAATGGGTCAGGGTCAGGCCGGCCTCGCGCCCAGTCAGAATTCGCTTTTTTACCCGGCCATGAAAGTACTTTTGAACATGCGCCCGGGCCCGCCCCAGGGCCTGAAAATCGATATCCTTGTGGCGCACGGTCAGCCCCTTGTCTAAGGCCACGGTGGCGATACCGACTCCCATTAGGCCGGCCCCCAGCACCCCCAGGCGGCTGACCGCCACAGGTTCGGCTGGTAATTTCCGCTCTCCCGAACCGGCGAAAAAGACGTGCGTTAAGGCTTTATGCTCCGCCGTGGCCGTGAGCCGGCCGAAGCCTTCCGCTTCCAGCTGCAGTGCCGCCGGCAGCTTGCGGCCCAGGCTGCGCCGCACCACCTTCAGGATTTCCAGCGGCGCCGGGTAATGACCACCACTCTGCTTGAGTACCTGCTTGCGGGCCACCCGGTAGACCACCGGTTTCAGGGGACCATCCAGCAAGCGGGCCATCAGCGGCTTACGGCGTTTAACGATTATCGCCCGTCCCGCGGCCAGTTGCAGAATCCGCTCTTTAGCGGCCCCCAGTAGCGCCGGGGCGCTGACGATCTCGTCCGCCAGACCGATCTTGCGGGCCTTGTAGGGGTAGACGTTTTTGCCGGTGAGCATCATATCCAGGGCCGCCTGCAATCCCACCAGGCGCGGGAGTAGCGTGCAACCGCTGGCGCCCGGCAGCAGGCCCAACTTGACCTCCGGGAAACCCAGCGCGGTTTTGGGATGGTCGCTAATCAACCGACTGGTGCAGTTCAGGGCCAGCTCCAGCCCCCCGCCCAGGCAGGTACCGTTGATGGCAGCTACTGTGGGAAAGGGTAAGGCCGCGATCAGGCCGAAAACGCGCTGGCCCTCGCGGCTGGTCCGGACGCCGTCGTCGGCGGTTTTGAATCCCAGGAAGTGCTTGATGTCAACGCCGACGATAAAATTGTCCGCTTTGCCGCTGATGATCACCAATCCCACCGGCCGGTTATCATGTGCGGCCAACCGGTCAAGCAGGTTATCCAGCTCTGCAATATAAGCGAATGACAGCACGTTCAGCGGCTTCTCCGGGTGGTCAATCGTCAGCACCCCGATGTTCCCGTCATCCACTTTGTAGCTGATCATTTGCGCCCCTATATAAGATAGATGGTATAACTCACGCCCGTTCCAGCACCAGCGAGACCCCCATGGCGTTGGCGGTGCAGATGGTCAGCATCCCCAGCTGCTGGTCGCGCCGCCGCAGCTCCTGCAGCAGGTTGATCACCATCCGGCCGCCGGTGGCGCCGAACGGGTGGCCGTAGGCCAGTGAGCCCCCGTTAACGTTCAGTTTGTCCCGGTCCACCCGGCCCACCACGGCGCTGCGCCCCAGCTCCTCCCGGGCGAACTGCGCCGATTCCAGTTTCTGCAGCACCGAAAGCACCTGGGCGGCAAAGGCTTCGTGGATCTCAATTAAGTCCAGGTCACCGAGCTGCAACCCCGCCCGGTCCAGTGCCAACGGTGTGGAGTAGGCCGGTCCCAACAGCAGTTGCGGCTGGGGCGGGATGGCCACGTAGGCATAGGCCCTGATATAGCCCCAGGGTAGGTAGCCCAGCTCCTTGGCCCGTTCCTCGCTCATCACCAGCACTACACTGGCCCCATCGGTCAGGGCTGAGGAGTTGCCGGCGGTCAGGGTGCCGTGCCGGCGGTCGAACACCGGACGCAACTGGCCCAACTGCTCTAGTGAAGCCTCCTCGCGGATAAGGTTATCTTGCTCGAAATAGTGCTCATGCTTAGGGGGCAATGAAACAGCCATCAGGTCTCCATTGACCCGGCCATCGGCCCGGGCTGTGGCCGCCCTTTGATGGGACATCAAGGCATATTCGTCCTGCTCCCCCCGGCTGATGCCGTTGATCTGGGCCATCAGTTCGCCGTGTTGCCCCATGGACAGCCCGGTGCTGGGTTCCTCGATGGCCGGCGGCCGTGGCAGGAAGTCCCCCAGGCGCACCCGGCGCAGGGCACTCAGGCGTTGGCCCAGGCTGCGGGCCTTCTGCACCGCCTGCAAGGCCAGTACCAGCCGCTGGCGGTAGGTCACCGCCGTATTGGACATGGACTCCGAACCGCCGGCGATCACTACCTGGGCCTGTCCGGCCATGATCCGTTCGGCGGCATCGGTGACGGCCCGGATCCCGCTGGCGCACTGCTGCCCTAGCGTATGGCCCACCACGTGTGTCAGGCCCAGGGCGATGGGAACCTCACGGCCGATATTCAGGTTGGACATGGTGGGCAGCACCGACCCCCAAATCATCTCGTCGACGGCCCCAGTGGGCAGTTCCAGGCGCTGGATCAACTCCTGGGTCACCAGCTTGGCTAAGTCGGAGGCGTCCAGGTGGATCAGGCTTGTGAAGGCCTTGGCAAAAGGTGTACGGACTCCGCCCACGATGGCGATCCGGCCGGAGGACTTGCTTGGACTGACTGCCATGATCGGTTGCCTTTCTTCTACGCTGCTACTGCCACTGCCAACTGCCAACTGCCTACCGCTCCTGCCGACTGCCACTGCCACTGCCACTAGCTAAAATTACCGCCCGCCGCCGACGCAGGGGTGCTGTTTCGGATCAGGTCAGGCCCAAAAGGTTGACCGGTTCTCAGGCTATTCCCGTACACAGTAATAGGGTTTGGCCTGATTGCCATGTGCGTGCATCCACCTTAACGTTATTCCATGACGGTGGCAGGGCAGCTCGGGCCTACGTAAAATAATGCTAAAAAAGGGCTAAAGAATTGCAAGGATCATCCGATATAGGAGGAAGTTAAAAGGCCTCGCACCGAGGACATGCAAGTGTTTGCCGTTAAGGCAGGTTACCGGAAGAGGCAAATTTGAAAAAATGAACAAAGTTCATCCTACAGAGAACGCGAAACCCAAAGAGGAACCAACCATGAAGAGCTTGGTAAAAATTAATCTTGTGGCCATCACAATTTTGGCCCTGGCAACGTGGACGCTGGCAGCCACTGTGGTAGCCACGCCGTCCCAGATTCCGAAAGGCGCCTACGTCAACGGCGGTGACGGTGACCAGCAGTTCTACCAGGGATTAGTCATCTCCTTTGACGATGACGGTGCCGGTACCTGGCTTGCAGGTAATGACATTGTCATACTGTTTCCAGCGGATATCCTCCTTGCCGATATGGATGCGAATGGCAACTTCCTTGAGGAAGTCTCAGTATCGGCCACTCATGGGAACGTGGTCACATGGACTGTAACAACCGCCTCAACAGCGGGATTCACCCTGGATGGGGCCGGGGCCGGGGCAATTGAGGCGACTTCTGAGCTCCTGGTTTTCTTCCCGATTACCACGGCAGCGAACCCATCCAGCGGTACGGCCGATTATACCATTACGTATGGTACTGACGATCCGGAGGCCCAAAGTACCGTGACGGTTACCTTTGTCGATACGCTTACCATAGTGGATTTCAACGATACCTACTATGATGACGGCAAAAAGCAGAGTTCACTGCGCGGTGATGTTTATCCCAATATCAATGCCGCTGTAGTAACGGCACTCCCTGACTTGATTGTCGAGCAGACCGGTGCCGGCAATAATACTTTTGTCAATGGCGTCAGTGACTGGGACATGGTTACCCTTAATAATGCTGACGACGACTTTGTCCACCCGTGGGTGAACGTCGCCCGTCAAGGTGAGGTAGCCTACAGGCTCTGGGCGTCACAGACTCCCGATCTGAAGAAGATCGATATACAAAATGGGGCGATCCCATTGCACGATGACGACGAATTCGCCGTCGACGAAGCTGTGGAAGGCGAAATCACCTTCAGGGATCAGGGTAATTTGGCCGACGCCCTGTTTAGTGGCCATCACCTGGCCGAGGGCTACTGGTGGTTTTACGTTACCTCCAGTCTAACAGCTGACT
Source organism: uncultured bacterium (assembly GCA_965372015.1). GTDB lineage: Bacteria > Fidelibacterota > Marinisomatia > SCGC-AAA003-L08 > TS1B11 > JACZSB01. The sequence goes on from CBDVAP010000019.1 coordinate 7,537, forward strand.
GGGTACTCGGCACCAGTGATACCGTAGAAATCCAACACCATCCGGTGTTCTACGCAGGCGCCAGCAACCTCGGTGACGATTCGGCCGTTGATTATGACAATGATGGCGTATTTGCTCCTCAGGTTGGCGACGATGTGAGTGCCATCACGCTGGAGTCCGGTGGTGTCTTGAATACCCTCGGTGCTTTGGCTGTCGCTGGTATCAATCTGGGTGCCGTGAGGGTCTATTGGGACTTTGAGGATGTGGACGACGACGCCTCGGTGGATGTGTACTACTCCACCAGTTCCGGCCTCTTGTCTACGGACATTGTCGTTTCCGGCTCTGAGCCCAGCGAGGTAGTGACCGCTCTGACCGGCGCCACTAAGATCAACAGCAGCACCTTGACCGAGGAGGGTGACACCAACTGGGTTTCGTGGGACATTTACACCAATTCCGCCGACTATATAACCGCCGCCAACTATACGATTTATATCGTCACCAACGACGGCAAAACTCAGGTGCTGGAAAAAGTATCGGACTACGATGTTGGTGGCACTATCACATCGGTAAACGTTACGGTGAAGCACTATCCCAGTATCTCATTCCAGCAGGTCTATTCGACGCCTTCCGGTCCTTCCGGTGGTTTCGATACGGCCGTGGATGGCTACTATATTATCAGTTGGGGTGCCTCTGTTGATGGGGATATCGATCCCGACGCCAGCCCCGGCGCCACCATCAAGCTGTACGCCACGACCGATAACTGGGCAACCATCTTCGCCGGCGGCGCTACCGATGCCATTTTGTCCACCACCGTCACCGACGTGCAGACTGCCACGGCATCGACCTTGATTGCCACCATCGTCGATACCTCCGACACCCGGGACGCCAACCGCTATATGTGGAACGTCCGGGATGCAGGGCTGGCGGGGGCTCCTACTACCTACTACATCTACGGCATCATCACCGACGGCTCGGACAACCTCGTTGTCCAGGTGAACACCGACGGTACCTACGCAGCCGTCGCTGAGCGGGACGATACCGATCTTATCCTGACCCATACTGCCTACTTCCTACCCCGGTCCCCCATTGGTGGCGCACCCGTGGAACTGGGTACGGGAGACCAGTATGAATTCCGCTGGGACGGCTTTGATAAAGATGGGACTGTGCCTCAAAGTCTCGTTCAGATCTTTATGGCCGCAAAGGGTACGGTAATACCTTCAACCACGGACTATCTAACCGCTGCGGCTTATAATACTGCTCCCTACGTCTGGCTGACCCCGACTGCCAATAACGGTGAAGATCCAACTAACAATACTACGGGTGCGGCAGTGGCCGATGGTAAGATCACTATCGACTTTGCCACAATCACCAGCAGCATGGCTGCAGGGGCCGGCGACCTGGTCTACAGCCAGGAGTACGAGGTCTACTACTTCTTTAAATCCGACGCCACTTTCGACGGCACCGAATTCGTGCAGAAGGCCGATGGCACCATCTACCTCACCGGGTTGGTCCAGTCCGAAACCGACTTCGAGTTGGTACCGGCCAAGGCCTCTCTCGGTGTGGGGGACACCCTTACCGTATTGGTAAAAGCCAAGGACGACGGCATCACCGATCCTCGCCAGATGAATATTTTCATCGACGTGCCTGAGGAATATTTCGAAGTCCTGGATCAGGTATCCGGTACAGCCGGGACCCAGCCTTTCAGCAATGAAATCGCCAATTTCAACGGCACCGAACTGCTCAACACGCTCACGCTCAACGGCAGCACCTATGAGCTGGACCTGATTGAACGGGCCGCCGCACCGGACGCGTTGGATTTGTCGCTCACTGTGGCCACTATTCAGCTGGTGGTGAAAAAGAGCCCCACTGGGTTGGGCGTTCTTGAGCAGGCAGTTACCTTCAACACCAGTGGCGCCCGTGAGACCGTTCTGGTGAACACCGACGCTTCTGAGCAGGCGAACACGTTCCCTGTGTCCGACGCGCTGACCATCACCCTGGCCAAGGGGGGTAAAATCGTCGGCTTCGTCGACCTTGAAGGCCGCGATGACGAGACCGAGACCGTCAGTATATACGTGACGGCGACCGGTTCGCTGACACCGATCACTGATAGCGACTACCTGTCGGCCAACGGTGACGCGGATGGTACCGACGGTGTTGAGGTGACCCTGGGATCCGGTGGATACTACTCCCTGGACCGCGTCCCCACCGGTACCTATGATATACGTGCCCACAAGGATAGCTATCTCGATCAAATCATCGAGGGCGTGAATATCCAGCCCTTGAATGATAGCGACGTGAGCTTCAACGGTGGTAACAAGCTGTTCGGCGGCGACGCCAGCGGTTATGACGATGACGGCTTGACCAGCACGCCTGATGTGCCGGACAACCGCGTCGATACCGATGACATCACAGCCATCTCGGCCGCGTTCGGCGCCACCGCTGCTGACACGCACTGGAACGTCTATGCCGATATCGACGGCGACGGCACAGTTTATATTCCGGACCTGAGCATCACCGCCAAGAACGACGGTGTTGACGGCGACGGTGTCTTCTACAAAGTGACCCCCATGACCGGCTCCAATGTTAACGTCATTGCCAGCCTGGTCCGCGAGGATCTGGCGAGCGAAGGTGTCCAGTATGTGGTGCGCCTGAGCAAACTCGCCCACCTCCGCGCCTATGCCGTGGAACTGAATATCAACACGGCCGATTGGGAAATCACCGGCTACACCGACGGATTGGCCGGCTACTACCGGACAGCGACCGTGGCGCAGACAGGCGGCTACAAGGCCCTGTATGCCAGCGCCATCTACGGTCAGAACGTTGTCCGGGCCGGTGAGTTGGAACTGATGTCCTTCTCCCTGACTCCCAGGGTAGCCAATCCTGAAGCGCCTTCCCTCGCCATGGTTTCCGTGGTGGATGGTATGGGCAACGTGGATGAGGCCGTCCTGAGGAATGGTGCCGGGATTCCCTCGGCATTCAGCCTGGGCCAGAACTATCCGAATCCCTTCAACCCGGTAACTGCCATTGACTTCAACCTGCCGGAGGACGGCATGGTGAAGATCTCGGTATTCAACCTGCTGGGTCAGGAAGTTCGCACCCTGAAGGCCGGTTCCATGTCTGCCGGCTCCTACCAGGTTGTTTGGAACAGTCAGGACAACGACGGTCGGAAGGTGAGTTCCGGACTATACTTCTACCGCTTGGTGGTTGACCGGAAAGTCATCGCCACTAAGAAAATGATCCTGCTGCAGTAATTAACGTGTGTAGCAGCATCATACCGAACTAAATGAGGTATAACGATGGCCCCGGCGGTAACAATCGCCGGGGCCATTTTTTCTTATCGCCCATGTACAAATGTTCCCATGTAGAAGAAAATCGGCTTGTTGACTTTTTAACCCCTGTGAAGTATTTTATAGATAGAAGGAGGTACAAGATAGAAGAAGGTTAACAGATTAAGTGACTGGCATATTATTTGCCCTAAATAACCTGAAATGAAAAAAAACCAAATGATAGGTGCCCTCCGTAGCGCTGGAGTTGCCCTTTTGCTGTTTATGACGGCCTCCGGTCTCTCGGGGCAGACGGCTGCGATAAAGTTCGCCAGTGCCGGCGACATCCTGACCGTAGGCGGTGAATTCGAATTCTCGGTGGAAATTAATACCGAAACCGAGAGAATTATCGGTTACAGTTTCTTTATCACCATCGACACCACTGTTTTCCTACCTTTACTCGTATATAACAGCACTTCCGGCCGCTGGGAGCCCTTTATCAGAGGTAGTTTTATCCCGAGCCCCCTCCAGTACATTAACGATGGCCATGACCAATATGATCGGGACATCGGCCAGTTTTTGCCCGCCGATACGGTCATTAATGACCATTCGGTGGAACGCAACGGCTTGCCCGGCCATCAGATGGACTATGAAATCGTCGGGGGGCCCGATCTCACACCATTTTCGGCTACCTTTTCCGGCGCTATGTTTAAATTGAGAGTCGTCGGTCTTCCCGCCAGTGGCGCAGATTCGGTGACCCTTTCTCTCGATACCGACACTTTCCACGGCCGTCACACCCGTCTGCATCTGCCAAACAACGCAAACCTTGTCTTGAGGCGTAACCAACTGATGGACCTTACCATGCCCATTGCCGGCGTGGCCATTAGCCCTGCTCTCGGAGATACGGTTATCACCCCGGGGGCCAGTCTGAGTATATGGCTGGGCGGCCACTTTTCAACCGGTATTGCCGGTTTGGACAGCACAGATGCGGTGTGGAGTACTATTATCTATAACCGGCCGGTCGGCTCCAACCTCAACCTGATTCCCGAGGCCGGCCCCACCACCCGATTAAATTTTACCACCAACGCCGCCGATCATGACAGCCTGGACATCCTCGTCAAGGTACAGGCCACCGATACCACCTTGACTACTCATAGCGATGAACAGCGCTGGAAGGTGTATGTGGACAATCCCCCGGTCTTCAATGTGGCTCTGCCATCATTCACTTTTAATGAAGATACGCAGTTGGCTTATCCCGCCAATGCTAACGGAGGAGGCACCATCTTCAGGGACGATGATGACGTCGGTCCGGCCATCACGATGTGGCTGGAGCCCGATTCCCTGGTGCATCTCAGCTACGATGATGTTAACACCGTCACCTTCTCCGCCGACACCAACTGGTTCGGTAACCATAGTGCCCGGCTGTTCGTGCAGGATATCCTCGGTCAGGCAGCCGATACTCTGCTCGACTTCGTTGTCAACGGGGTAAACGACCTGCCGGCTATCAACCTGGACGGTATCAGTGGCGACGGCGCCCTGGTGGATACGGTGATCATCCACCGCAGCACCCCGGAAACGGTGAACTTGACTCCTTTTGCCTCCGACGAGGAAGACCTAGACCTTGCCTTTTCCTGGACCAATCCCGATCCCGCCAACCTGACGATCACCGATCTGGGAGGGGGTGTGTGGGAGCTGCTGGCCGCTCCCCTTAGCCCTTTCATCGACATCGATGTGACCGTCACAGCCACCGACGATTCATCCGCCCAGGCCAGCGATACCCTGGTGGTAAGCATCCGCTCCTGGTCGCCGGTACTGGATTCGCTGGAGTACCTGATTGTGCTATCGGGCCCACCGACGCCGTTGGTTATAGACTTGGATAGCCTGGTTTCCGACAACGACACTCCGGACTCAGTCATGAGCTGGACGTTCACGGTAGTGGACTTTTATACGGGCGTCACCGATGATTCCGTGAGTCTGACCTGGGACTCCCTGGCCCAGACCCTGACCATCGACCCCGACTCGGGCTATGCCGGCCTGGATATTTTGCGCTACACCGTGTTGGACGACGACAATAACACGGCCAGTGATTCCACCCGATTGGGCATTTTCAGCACCTTGAAGCCCGTGCTGTTCCCGTTCCCGAGCGATACCATCCTGTCTAATTCGCAGACCGTGATATTGGATCTCGACACCTTGATCCTTGATCCGGTGGATGCTCCCGCCGATATCATCTGGACCTCTTCCGGCGGCACCCGGCTACAGCAGGTGTCTATTGATCCTACTACCCACCTGGTCACGGTATACACCAATGCTTACTTCTTCGGCAACGATACCATCACTTTCACCGCCACTAACAGTGTGGATTCCAGCGCCTCCGGAGATATGGTGCTGCGGGTGGTGCCCGAAAACAACGGCCCGCCGGTCTGGCAGGTGTTGCGGGATGTTGAGGTGGTATATCCCGATATTGTCGACGTATTCACCCTGACATCGGTTGTGGCCGACGATTTCACCGCCGCCGATCAGTTGATTTTTACCAGCTACGTTAACCCGGACACCAGTAAGCCCATTACGTTGTTGATCGATACCACCACCTTTGAAGTGCGGCTGACGACACCCAAGCGGCAGATCTATGAAACCTGGTTTTATTTCACCGCCGAAGACGATATGGGTGAGATCGCTCAATCCGATACGGTGAAAGTTTCCGTCACCGATTTTTACTCGCCGGTCTGGAAAAATATGCCGACAATTCGCTTCCTGACCGACCAGACCTACCGGGATACTCTCAGCGAATATCTGTCGGACCCCGATACAACCAACAATCCACTCACGGTTACCATCACCAAGCGAGCACCGAGCATTACCGTCAACTATGATGCCGCTACCACTGAATTCGTGATTACATCGTCGCCCGTAGCCAGCGACAGTTACCTCAGTATCACAGCCACAAATTCCCACGGCAAGTCAACCACCTATGAGGCCCACGTAATCGTCGTATTACATATCGATCAGACGCCGCCCGAAGGTGAGATTACCTACTTCTTCAACCCGGTGGCCGACCGCTGGCTGGATTTCGTGGTAGTGGCCGACAGTACGGTTGACCAATTCCGTTCCAACTATAAATGGAAATCACTACCGGATCCGCTGTTATTTTTCCAGCAGGACAGCCTGCCGGGTGTGCAGAGTTGGCTGGCCTCAAAGGAGTTCCTGGAAGAAGGGGAATACGAGCTTTCGGTAACCCTGGTGGACGCCTCAAATAATGTACGCTCATTGCGGCTTGGCCCCACGATGGTGTCGCTTTCCAAGGCCGTAGGAAACAGCTTCCTCAGTCCGGACAACCGGCTGGAAGTGTCATACCCGGCCCTGCCGATCATTGACGGCCGGCTGGTGGTCCTCAGCGAGGTGGCCTGGCCGGAGCAGACGACAACCGTTCCGCTGGCGGCGGGTAAGCAGCTATTGCGCGGTGACCCCCCGGTAAAAATGTATTCCCTGGACACCAACCTGCCCGATCCCATCATGGTCACGGTAGTGTATCACGATCCCGCTCTGCGCGACGATTATTATTCGTTCTATGAGTATTTTGGACAACACCTCGAGAGGATCGAGACCTTCGCCTTAGGCGATGGCCGCTTCCAGGCGGAGGTGCTGCTGGGCAAGGATATCGTTTTCGGCGGTTCCGGGGTCCGGGCCGGCGCGGCCCCCCTGCCCTATGACCACCTGCTGCTGTACCCCAACCCCTTCAACGCTACGCTGACTATCAGCTTCATGCTGCGGACCGAGGAAACCGGCCGGGTGTGCATCTATAACCTGCTGGGGCGGGAAGTGTTCACCACCGGGAAAGGGCCGCTGGCGGCGGGGGTGAACCGCTTCCGCTGGCCCGGTATAACCTCCGGCGGCCAGATTGCGCCTTCAGGGATATACTTTATCCGACTGGAAACCGACCGGGGCCTGCGGGTAACCAAGAAAGTGACGCTGCTGAAATGAGATTCGCTCGCTTCTTATTGATTATATTATCGCTGACGCTCCTGGTGGACTGCGGGAGAAAGGGTCCCACTAAATCCAGCCGGATCAAAGCCGCCCTGAACGCCGGTTGGGATGAGTTCGAGGACGGCGATATGGAGGCTGCCCTGGAGGAGTTCATGGAGGCCTTCAACCTGGATTCTACTCGGGCCAAGTCCCAGGTGGCGGTTGCCTGGGCCCGGCTAATGATCCCGGGCACCGATCCGGCCACCGTAATCTCGGCCATCGATTCGAACGCAACTGACGACCAGGACTGGCAGAACGACGCCTGGTGCGCCCTGGCGGCGGCCAATTTGATCCTGAGCCGGCACCCGGAGGCTGATTCAACGGCCCTCCTGGTGCTCACCGCCGACGCGGCCTACGTTTTTACCCACCGGCCCTCGGTCGACTGGCAGGACCTGTTACTCATCCGAGGGCAGGCCCTGCTCTTCATGGCGGAATACGACTCCGCCTGGCAAGTTATGAGTCCCCTGTTGACCGACCCCGCATACGCCTCCATCACTCCGGTTGATCCCAACACCTGGGTGATCTGGGATGTCGATCGCTACAAAACTTACACTATTTTTGCTGAAATATTGGCCAAGGTGATCTCCGCCCTGGTCGAAGTCCATAGGTTATAACCATGAAAACACGGAAAAGACTGCATATCACGGTTTTGCTGACGCTGGGAACAGTGCTTTTCATCACCGGCTGCGAACTGACCAACAACGCCCCTACTATCTCGATTACAGTGGAAAACTACGAACCGCTGACCGGCGACACCCAAACATTCATCGCCGTTGTTGAAGACGTGGATGAGAACGCAATTGTCCGGGTGAGCTGGGCCGTGACGGGCGGCACGCTGGCCAACACCACGGGCAAGGAAGTCAAGTGGACGGCCCCACTGGCACGGGGCGAGGTGGTGGTCACGGCCATAGCCGATGACGGCATATCCAACGGCATCGATTCTGCCCATGCCACACTCAATGTGGTCAACTCCGCTCCGGAGATCACGATCTTTGAAATTGTTGGGTTCGAGGATGAGGATCAGGATCCCTACGTGCTCATGGGAGGCACTATCCAGCTGAATTGCGTGGCTGAAGATCCACATGGTGAGCCAATAACCTATTCTTTTTATACCCTGTCGGGAGCAGGACAATTTCAGCAGGTCAGCCCGGAAGCCGGCACGGCCGACTGGACCGCTCCCCCTGCCACGGAGCTGAGTTTTTCACGCACCTACACCCTGTATGTGGAGGTTTCCGACGAGCAGGGCTATTCTTCCGGCGACACTCTGGAAGTATTGGTCTACACCGAAGCCGGCACCATCTGGCTGGTTGACAGCGAGCAAGCCATCGTATCCAAGTATACTGCCCTGGGTCACTACATTCTGACATCCTCCCATCCGTTTGAAAAGCCGGTGGCTGTGGCCGGAGACATCAGCCGGGATTACGGCTGCTATGTGGCCGATTACACCGCCGGGGAAGTAATCAAGCTCGACCCGGAGGGCAACCAAGTGGCTGTGTTCATGGACCTTCCCAGCGTGGCGGACCTGGCCCTCCACGAGGCATCCAGGACCCTGTGGGTATTAAGCGAAGAAGACAGCGCCCTGGTGGTCTATAATACCCGTTCCGTGGCGCTGCCGGTTAAGAAGGTTTCTGGCTTCAAGGTGCCGGGGGCCATCACCATCAACCAGAGCAACGGGTCTGTGTGGATCAGCGACGTAGGCGATAACAGCGTTATCCAACTGAGCGCTCTGGACCTGGACGCTTTACCCGATTCGGTGAGTGATCCCGGTGTAACCGTCTTTCGCGATGTGGGCGGCACCCCCATCTTCAGCTTCCCCAGCGGCCTGGGCACTCGCGACCGGATCGACGCCACCGTCTATGTCGCCGACCTGAACCACGACCAGATCGAGCGCCTGACCTATTCCAGCGGCACCGGGACGTATTCACGAAACACTCCCATAAGTATCGACAATCCCTCCCAGGTGATATCCAACGTCAAGGGTGAAGTGTGGGTGCTCAATAGCAAAGGCAGCATTCAGTACTTCCTGGAGAGCAATATCAACGTCGCTCCCTTCCCCGTACTCTCCTACGCCTTCAGCAATCCCAACAGCATGGCGGTGGACGAGGTCTCCGGTGAGGTATGGATCGGGGACAGCGGCAATCACCAGGTGGTGAAGGTGCTCAGTCCCGATTCCCTGGCTGTGGTGATCAGCGGGGTGGACTTCGTCGCGGATATCGTGGTGAACCGGTAGGGACTACCGCTGGCCTGAGCGCCGAAAATAGCCCCCGCCCTGGGGCGCTGATTGATTCCCCTTTCCTGATTTCACGAGCCTTTCCCAGCCCAACCTTGGTAATAAGACTGCCTTGTCTTAAATTAAACCGCTCCACCTGGTGATTCGGTAACCTAAATTTGTTTGCGCTACCGGCAATATTCTGGGAGCCTCCGATAAACTTGAAGGACCTCGCTTGATGGCCAAAGTCACGGGTACCGTGGAAATTCGCATCGAAATGTGCAAGGGCTGCGAAATCTGCATCGACGCCTGCCCCCAGGACTGCCTGGCCCTCTCGCACGATCTGAACCCGCATGGCTATCATTACGCCCTGCTGACCGACGATAGCTGCACCGGCTGCGTCAACTGCGCCCTGGTATGCCCAGAGACCGTGATCACCGTCTACCGCCGACCGGTAGTGTCGCATGGCCGGCCCAAAATCCCCAAAGCTCCCGTGATATAGTGAGATTGTAATGGCTGAAACCATGCTCATGAAAGGGAATGAAGCTCTGGCCCGGGCGGCAATTCTGGCGGGTTGCGACGGCTATTTCGGCTACCCCATTACGCCGCAGTCCGAGCTCCTGGAGTACATGGCCCGGGAGCTGCCCAAGGCCGGCGGAGTAATGATCCAGGCTGAGAGCGAGCTGGCCGCTATCAACATGGTCTATGGCGCAGCTGGGGCAGGTGGCCGGGTGATGACCAGCTCCAGCAGCCCGGGCATCAGCCTGATGCAGGAGGGCCTCTCCTACCTGGCCTGCGCTGAGCTGCCCTGTCTGGTGGTTAACATCAACCGCGGCGGTCCCGGCCTTGGCACCATCCAGCCCGCCCAGGGGGACTATTTTCAGGCCACCAAAGGCGGCGGCCACGGTGACTATCACCTCCCGGTCTTGGCGCCGGCCTCGGTGCAGGAAATGGCCGATTGCGCTTACCTGGCTTTTGATTTGGCCGATAAGTATCTCACCCCGGTAATGATCCTGGCCGACGGCGCCCTGGGACAGATGATGGAGAAGGTTACCTTTCCCGACTACGACGCCCTGGCCGCCAAACTGCCCAAACCCTGGGCCACCACCGGCAAGCCTGCCCACCGGGAACGCAATATCATCACTTCGCTATTCATCCAGCCAGGGGAGATGGAGCGGGTCAACCTGTCGCTACAGGAGAAATATCGTCTTATAGAAGCGGAAGAGTGCCGCTGGGAAGAGCACCTCACCGAAGATGCCGAGTACCTACTGGTGGCTTTCGGACTGTCGGCCCGCATCAGCCACAAGGTGGTGGAGTTGGCCCGGGAGCAGGGACTGGCGGTGGGACTGCTGCGGCCCCGAACACTATGGCCTTTCCCCAAAGCCCCCCTGGCTGCCTTAGCCCGGCAGGTCCGGCTGATGCTCACCGTAGAGATGAACGCTGGCCAGATGGTGGAGGACGTGAGACTGGCGGTGGCCGGGCGGGTGCCGGTTTCCTATTACGGCCGTATGGGGGGCATAATACCAGCGCCCGAAGAGGTTTTGGAACACCTGCTGCAGCTGATCGAATCCTCCCATGAAGCGGCCCAGCCATTGGAGGGGGTCAGCAAATGAAGTCGCCCGTTATCGAGGACCAAAACATTAAGGACGGTTATGAGCTGGTCTACCAGCAACCCGCTACGATGGTGGACACCACCATGCACTACTGCCCCGGCTGCGGCCATTCGGTGGCCCACCGCGTGCTGATGGAAGTAGTGCTGGAGCTGGACCTGCAGTCGCGTACCGTGGGGGTGGCGTCCGTGGGTTGCTCCGTTTTCGCTTATGACTATATGGATGTGGATATGCAGGGCGCCGCCCACGGCCGGGCCACAGCCGTTGCCACCGGCATCAAGCGCATGCTGCCCGACCGTTTCGTATTCACCTACCAGGGCGACGGCGACCTGGCCGCCATCGGTACCGCCGAGACCCTGCACACCGCCAACCGGGGGGAAAATATCCTGATCCTGTTCATCAACAACGGCATCTACGGAATGACCGGAGGCCAGATATCTCCTACTACTATCCTGGGCGCCAAGACCACCACCTCCCCCGACGGGCGGGACATCGGCCAGCACGGTTACCCCCTTAAAATAGCCGACCTGGTGGCCTCCCTACCCGGCGTGGCCTATGTCACCCGCCAGAGTGTACACACCGCCAAGGGCGTGCGCAAACTTAAAAAAGCCATCATAAGGAGCGTGGAGCTGCAAAAACAGCAGCAGGGGCTGTGCTTAATCGAGGTTGTGAGCAATTGCCCCGCGGGCTGGAAAATGACGCCGGTGGAATCCAACCAGTGGATGGAGGAACACATGTTCGACGAGTATCCTATGGGCGACCTGAAAAAACCGGGTGGGGAAGTCAAGTCGTGACCGAGGAAACCATTATCGCCGGTTTCGGTGGCCAGGGGGTGTTGACCATGGGCATGGTGCTGGCCTACGCCGGCATGCTGGAGGAGCTGGAAGTCTCCTGGATGCCCAGTTACGGCCCCGAGATGCGCGGCGGTACAGCCAACTGCATTACCATCCTGTCGGACCGGGGAGTCAGCTCCCCCATCATCACCAGCTTCGATACCGCTGTCATCCTGAACCAGCCGTCGTTGGAAAAGTTCGAGGCGGCGGTCAAGCCGGGGGGCCTGCTACTCTTTGAGAGTAATAACATCCTCAATCCCCCCACCCGCGATGATATCTCCATCATACCGGTGCCGGCGACGGTGGAAGCCTCCCAGCTACATCACAGCCGGGCCTTGAACATGATCATGCTGGGGGCCTATCTGGCCCACCGGCCGCTGGTGAAACTCCCCGCGATAATGGCCGGCCTGGAGCAGGTGCTGCCGGACCGCTACCACCACTTACTGCCCCTGAACCGGGAAGCCATTGAGCGCGGTATGCAACTGGCCGGCGAGTTGATCGAATCCGGCCGGGCCGGCAACGGGGCACTGGCATGAGCCGCCGCCGTTAATCTGCCCGCGCCGGCTGCACTGAGCCATGACCCCCACCGCAATTTTTAACGACCGCCTGCTTGCCGAGGTGGAGCGCAAACACTCCCGCCTCTGCCTGGGCCTGGACTTAGACCCTGAGCGCACCTCCCGGCTGCACGGTACCGACCTGGGCTCCTTGCAGACCGCCGCCGGGTTGATCGTGGACGCCACCTGCCACCTGGTCTGGGGCTACAAACTCAACTTCGCCTTTTTCGAGCGCTTCGGCTCGGCCGGGTATGCCTGGCTGGAGAAACTGGCGGCCCACATCGGTGACCGGGCCCTGATCATCGGCGACGCCAAACGCGGTGACATCGGCAACTCCGCCCGCAATTACGCCCGGGCCGTCTTTGGCCACCTGAACCTGGACGCGGTTACGGTGAACCCCTACATGGGCCGCGACGCAGTGGAACCCTTCATCGTCGACCCGGCCCGGGGGGCCTTCATCCTGTGCCTGACCTCCAATCCCGGTTCGGGCGATTTCCAGCGCTATCCCGCTCAGCAGCCGTTGTACCTGCAGGTGGCCGCCTGGGCTGAGGGGCTTAACGGGGCCGGTAATGTGGGACTGGTCACGGGGGCCACCCACCCTGATGACCTAGCCGGTATCCGTAAAGCGGCGCCGTCGTTGCCCTTCCTGGCGCCGGGAATCGGTGCCCAGGGCGGTTCCCTGGAGCAGGCGCTGGCGGCCGGTACCAACGAGGCGCCCACTATCATCAGTGTCTCCCGGGGCGCACTGTACGCCGGCGAAGGCACGCTGGAGGGCATCGTGGCCGCCGTCGGTGACTATAACCGGCAAATTAACGACCTGGCCTGATGGTGCCCGACCTGATGCAACTGCTGACGGACTCCGGCGCTCTGCTGGAGGGCCACTTTCTGCTCACCTCCGGCCGGCACAGCGACCGATACATCGAGAAGTTCCGCCTGCTGGAACATCCCGCCGCCCTGGATGCTGTGGCAGGGGCCATGGCCGAGGGTATCGATCCGGCGGAGGTAGATGTGGTTCTGGGGGCGGCCGTCGGCGGGATTCTCATCGCCGGGGCAGTGGCCCGGATGCTGGACCGCCGCATCATGTTTACCGAGCGGGTGGATGGCCGCATGACCCTCCGCCGAGGTTTTGAGCTGCACCCCGCTGACCGGGTGCTGGTGGTGGAAGACATCGTCTCCACCGGCGGTTCCGTGCGGGAGTTGCTGGCTCTAGTGCAGGCGGCGGGCGCTCAGGTCCAACAGGTTGCCTGCCTGGTGGACCGGTCTGCGGACGGACTTAAACTTACGCCTCCTGCTAAAACGCTCCTGCGCCTGCCCATAGCCAGCTGGACCCCCCGGGAATGCCCCCAGTGCCTTGAGGGCCTGCCATTAGCCCAACCGGGCCGCACCGGCAAATAGCCGCAGTTTGCGCCCGGTCAACGGCGCTTCTCCCCTGGCATAAGTCCATAGCACTGCTTAATTTCCGGGCACCTTGATCCGGCCCGAAAGCCACAGCTGGACATCATTGATAAAGGAGTCCGAAATTGCCAAAATTAGCGTTCTTTCCCACCCCGATCATTATACTGTTAATAGCGATTACCTGTAGCAACCGGCAGGAAGAGGTGCTCAAGAATTACCCTGACGGGGAAAAGCAGGAAGTGGCCACTTTCAAGGGCCAGGGCGAGGACCGGCGGCAGGTAGCCAGGACCGGCTACTATCGGGATGGAACCATCTCATTCGAGGAGACCTACCAGGAAGGTGAATTAGCCGCCTACCGGGCCTACTGGAATAGCGGACAGCTTAAGGCTCGCCGTGAATATAGCGCCGGCCAGGTGGAGCTGGAGAAATATTTCGACTCCGACGGCGTGCCCCAATTGACCCCGCAACAGATCAAGGACCGCATCGCCGGGCTGGCCGAATTTAAATCCAAGCCGGCCACCGCAGATGACATCGTGACCATGGAGACCAGCGCCGGGATCATCAGGCTCAAGTTGTACACCGATCTGACGCCGGGACACGCGAACAATTTCAAAAAACTAGCCAATTACGGTTTCTACGACGGCACCACTTTTCACCGGGTCATGCCCGGATTTGTGATCCAGGGAGGCGACATCAACAGCCGGGACCCCGACAGAGCCAACGACGGCAGGGGCGACCCGGGCTACTCCATTGACGCCGAGTTCAATCCCCGGCTCCATGTAAAGGGTACTCTAGCCATGGCCCGCTCCCCGGACCCCAACAGCGCCGGCAGTCAGTTCTATATCGCCCTGGGCCGGTTGGCGCGGCTGGATAACCAGTATACGGTGTTCGGGCAGGTGATCGAGGGGCTGGAGGTGGTCGACAGTATTGCGGCCGCCACCACCGACAGCCGTGATAACCCCATCAAGCCCCAACGGATACTCAAAGTCAGGGTGGAGTGACCCCGCCAGGCTCGCCAGGCCAAATTGTAACTGCTGGCAGCCTGGGAGAGCCGCATGAGAATTCCAAAAGTGGGTTTGGCTCTGGGGGCCGGAGGAGCGCGCGGTCTGACGCACCTGGGAGTGATCCGGGCTCTGTGCCGGCATGACATACCCGTGGACATGATTGCGGGCTCCTCCATCGGCGCTGTGGTGGGTGCTATGTACAGTGCCACCCTTGATATCGACTGGGTCGAACAGCGTTTCAGGAAGATGCTCCCCAGCGAACAGTTCGCCGAGTCGGGGATCAATTCGGTCCAGGCCCGGATGCCGGGCGACGAACCGGGTTTTCTGGAGTGGGCCACCCGCTATGTGCGCCACAAGCTGGTGCTGAACTTTTCCGACCGCCGGCCGGGAGTGGTCAAGACCGAGCGCCTGGCCCGGCTGATCGACTTCCTGCTGCCGGTGAAGACTTTTGCGGAACTACGCCTACCCTTTGCCTGTGTCGCCGTAGATCTGCAAACCGGGAACGACGTAGTTATCGATGCGGGTAATTTGGTAGAGGCGGTGACGGCCAGCGCTTCCATACCCGGCTACCTGCCACCTATGCAAATGGATCAGGGTCTGTTGAGCGACGGCGGAGTGGGTCAGCCGGTGCCCGGCGAAGCGGCCCGCCAACTGGGAGCCGAGTTTATCATTGCTGTTGATGTATCCATGCAGCGCTTCGCACCCCTGGCGGAGCAGAACATCGTAACCATTCTGGGGCGGGCCAGTGAAGTTACCGCAGTCCGGCTGTCCCGGGCCTTGGCCCACAGCTGGGACGTATGGCTGCATCCCGATACACTTGACGCTCACTGGACCCGGTTTGACCTGATCGATAGCTTGATGGCCGAGGGAGAGCTGGTGGTGGAGCAGCAGATCGATAATATCCGCCGGAACTTGCGGCTCACCGGAGGCGTTAGACGGTGGTTAAGCCACCGTCTAGGGTTTGCATGAAAATGAATAACCGATATATAGGTGATGCCAATGTCTGAGGAGAGGGGCGAGTTTTGCGATTAGCAAGATTCCTGACTACCGTTCTGTTGGCGGCTGGCCTGTCGCTCCAGGCCCAAGTTCCGTCGGATATCATAAACCTTGAAATAACGGTGGATCGCAGCACCGTTCGCGCCGGTGAGCAGGTCACCGTGCATGCAAACCTTACTATTGTAGACGGCTGGCACGTTTATTCCAGCGACTTAAAGGGCCTGGGGCCCGTCCCCACCCACTTCGAGCTGAACGATAGTATGCTGGTCACGGGCTACGGCGCCTTCCAGGAACCGCCCTCCAAGCGGGTCTGGGACGAAGGTTTCCGGATCGAGGTAGGCTGGCACTCCGGCCAAGTCAACCTGAGCCAGGCCTTCCAACTTTCCTCCGACCTGCCGCCGGGCAGGCTGCCCTTTTCCGGCCGCTTAGCGTTCATGCTGTGCACCGAAACCATGTGCCTCCCGCCCCTCGACCAGGAGTTCCACTTCCTGCTCGATCTGGAGGAGGGACCGGTGCGGGAACAATTCGAGTTTATCGCCGCCGCGTCCAGCCAAGCCGCTATCTCCGGGTTAGAGGGTACCGAGCTGCAAGCCGCCATCCGGGAAGGGCTGTGGTCCTTCCTGCTGCTGGCAATCGGCATGGGTCTGCTGGCCCTGCTGACCCCCTGTGTGTTCCCCATGATCCCCATCACCGTGTCATTCTTCCTCAAACAGGGTGAAAGCCGCACGATGCCGGCCACCAAGTCCGCCGGATTGTACGCCCTTGGTATCATTGTGATCTATTCCGCCCTGGGACTGATACTGGCCCTGACCCTGGGGGCTACCGGCGCCAACCGGCTGGCCGCCAACCCGTGGGTGAACCTGACCCTGGCGGGACTGTTCGTCTACTTCGCTCTGAGCCTGTTCGGGCTCTACGAAATTCAACTGCCCGCCCGCTTGCGGCAGTTCAGCCTGGGCCAGGAATCCCGGGCCGGGATGATCGGCATTTTCTTCATGTCCCTGACCTTTACCATCACCTCCTTCACCTGTACGGTCCAGTTCGTGGGCCTATTGCTGGTGGCAGCCAGCCAGGGACACTACCTGTGGCCCTTAATTGGGATGGTCACCTACTCGGCCACCTTTGCCGCGCCCTTCTTCCTGCTGGCGCTGTTCCCCCAGAAACTGGCCCAGCTACCCAAGAGCGGTGGTTGGCTGAATTCAGTGAAAGTGGTGATGGGCTTCCTGGAGGTGGCGGCAGCCTTCAAGTTCATCAGCAACAGCGACCTGGTGTGGAGCTGGGGGTTTTTCACCCACCAGTCGGTGCTGGCTTCCTGGACGGTAATCCTGGCCCTCACAGGGTTTTACCTGCTGGGAAAAATCCAGCTGCCCCATGACTCCCCCTTGGAGCGTATTTCGGTCCCCCGGCTGCTGCTGAGCGGCACCTTCCTCATAATCACCCTGCTCCTGGGGGTGGGACTCACCGGACAGCAGATTCCGGGCATCGTGGAAGCCTACCTGCCGCCCCGTCTGACAGCGGGTGATTCGGGGGTGGTCCTGAGGGGCCGCTTGGAGCAACTGCGCTGGCACACCGAACTGCAGGACGCCCTGGCGGAAGCCCGGCAGGTCAAGCGTCCCATTTTCTTAGATATTACGGGCTATACCTGCACCAACTGCCGCTGGATGGAAGCCAATATTTTTACCGAGCCGGAGGTAATTGCCCGCTTTGAGCAATTTATTCTCTTGCGCTTGTATACCGACGCAGGGGAAAATTACCGGGAAAAGCAGCGCTATGCGGTGGAGCAGTTCGGGACCGCGGCCCTGCCGTTTTACGCCGTCCTGGCCCCTGATGGCAGCGAGCTGGCCCGCCTGCCGCAGATGACCAGGAAACTGGAGAAGTTTCTACGTTTCCTCGATGACGGTTTAGCTAGCTATGAAAGAGGCTCTTACGCCTCTCAGTAACCTGAAGGGGTAAAATCGCATCTAACTTGCAGGGAGCGATATTACCGGGCATATTCAAGATAGCATGCAATAAGCCTGAAGGATTCTTTTAATGAAGAATATCAAATCTCTATCACTGTTGGGACTAACCATTATCGTGGGCCTGGGCTTGATCGGCTCGCTGTCTATCGGGGCACCGGCCGCGGGGAGTAGCCTGCCGGATGAGTCGCATCAGCCGGCGCCGGATTTCACACTGACCAGCCTGGACGGTGAGCGCTATACACTCAGTAAACTTCGGGGCAAGGTGGTACTGGTCAATTTCTGGGCCACCTGGTGCCCCCCCTGCCGCCGGGAAATCCCGGATCTATCCAGGTTGCACACAAAGTATAAAGACCGGGATTTCATGGTGCTAGGCATCTCCTTGGATGAAATCGACCCCGACCAGATCCGGAAATTTGCTAAAAATTACAAGATCAGCTACCCCGTATTGCATGGGCCCCGGTCTGAACTGGGGGAAATCGCCAAATCCTATGGCGGCATTCAGGCCGTCCCGACCTCCTTCCTCATCGACAAGCAGGGAAATATCAGGGCCCGGTATATCGGCGCCCGCAGTGAACTGATGTTTTCAGCGGATATCATTCGCCTGCTCTAACCCTGGCTATTCAAAACCGGGAGTAAATGCTGGGGCCACTGACCCGCTTCATCGCCTTTGCTACCGGCTAACGGTCTGCTGATCGTTTGGGAGCATAAAGTCGGTAGCCAGGCTGTCCAGGAAGAGCACCCCGGTGGGCGTGGCACGCAGTTGTGTGCCGGACAATTCCACCTTCCCGGACCAGTGTTGTAGCTGGGCGGCGAACTGCCGGCGAAAAGCCCCGCTGGATCCGAATCCCAAGCCATCAGTTACCGAAACCCCCTCGGCCAGGCGCAGTCCGAAGGCCAGCCGCTCATTGGCCAGCTGCTCGCCGGTCAGTTTCTCACTGCCGGACCGGGGCGACTCTCCCGCCGCAACCCGCCTTAAGTATTCATCCAGGTCCCGCACGTTCCAGTAGCGCCGGCGGCCGTCAAAGCCGTGGGCCGCAGGGCCCAGGCCTAGATAAGGCTCGATGCGCCAGTAATGCAGGTTATGCCGGCAGGTCCGGCCCTCCTGGGCGAAATTGCTGACTTCATAGGCACTGTAGCCCCCGGCTGCCAGCAGCTCCCGGGTAACCGTGAACATCCGGTAGTCAGTTTCCTCCGCCGGCATGATAACCTCACCCGCGTTTACCGCCTCCGCCAGGCCGGTGCCGTCCTCCACGGTCAACGAGTAGACCGAGACGTGCTCCGGTTCCAGCTCCAGCACCTTCCCCAGGTCGGCCTGCCATTGGTCCAAGCTCTGCCCCGGCACATTGAAAATCAGGTCAACGCTGATATTATCGAACCCGGCTTGCCGGGCGGCGGCAAAGGCCTTCCCACTGTCTTCCGGCCCATGAGCGCGCCCCAGGAAGTCCAGGATAGCGGGATCGAAAGACTGGATTCCCAGCGAAAGCCGATTGACACCCAGCCGGCGGTAATCCCGCAGGCGCTTTACCGGGGCCTCCCCCGGGTTGGCTTCCAGGGTGATCTCCGTCACCGACGCCAGACCCAGGGTGTCATCAAGGGCCCGTATCAGGCGTTCTACCCCCGCCGGCGGCAGCAGGCTGGGTGTGCCGCCTCCCAGATACAGCGTGTCCACCAACCAGGAGAGCGAGCCGGCTGTCACACGCCGCACTTCCCGCTCCAGGCACTCGATATAGCGTTCGATCAGCTCCTCCCGCCCCGCCAGAGAGTAAAAATCGCAGTAGAAACACTTGGAGCAGCAGAAAGGAACGTGGATGTACACGCCTCCGGTCGCCGGCTGATTCGAGTCCGGCGAATGGCCGCTAATATTGATACGCCGGTGGTTTTTCACAGTCGGTCTCGGGAACATTTCGACCTTTTGTAAATATACAAGGGTGGAGTTGGAGTTATCCGTAACTCCACTACACACCTCCGTAGGTACTCTTTTGGTAGAGGGAGTACTACTCCTTGTTGGCACATTCTACCATACCGAACGAGGTAGTGGCCGCCCGGTTGCTGCCTCGTTCTCATTTGATCATCGCTCCGAGCCCACCAAGTGGTAGATACCTAAGGCCACGGTAACCATCAAGCCCGGTAGCATGGGCGGCATACCCAGGGGATAGCCTCCCTCGGGTGAAGTTAGGATGCCAACCTGAAAGCCACCCTGCCACAGTGCGGCCACCAGCACACCCGCCAGACCGATCGACAGGGCGGCGTTATCCGACAGAGGCCGGGAGCGCCCAAAGGTGAGCAGGATCGGTACCAGCAAACCCGGCACCAGCATCGATCCCAGCAGGTACCATAATTCCACCACCGAGGGCACGGCCAGTGCCAGGAGGAAACCCAGCATCCCGCTGGCTACCAGGCCCCAGCGAATCCGGCGGCGCTCAACCGAGGCGGTCAGCGGACCGGAGCGCCAGTCCCGCCCCAGAGTGGTGGCGCCGATAAAAGTGAATGAATCCACGGTGCTCATGATAACCGCCAGCAGCGCGGCGAAGAACAGTCCCCGCAGACCGGTCGGCAGAACCGCCGCACCCAGCAACGGGAAGGCGGCCACCCCACCGGCCGGGGATTGGGCCAGGTCGGGCAAATGCACGACGGCATATAGTCCACCGGCCGTGGTGAGCAGGTCGAACACAAACCAGATACCGACACTGATGAGGATGCCTCGCCGGGCGGTAGCCCCGTCACGGGCGGCGGCGCAACGCTGGTAGAATCCCGGGTCCACAAAGGTCCAGCTGGCAATGAAAAACCATACCAGAATTACCTGCCAGCCCAGACTGTCCGGCCCCCGCAGGCTGCGATGGCCGGCGGGCAGCCGCTCCCATAGCTCGGCCAGGGGCAGTTGCGAGTGCAGCAGCAATAGTAGTGCGCCGAAACCGGTGAACATCAAGGTGAACTGGAGCAGGTCGGTGCGCACCACCGACTGGAACCCCCCCCGCCACAGGTACACGGTGCTGAAAATAGTGCCCAATAACACCCCCAGCCATAAAGGCATGCCGGTGAGCAACCGGGCCAGCACCCCCAGCATGAGCAGATAGGGCGCCGGGGTGGTGAGCAGGAACACCAGCAGGGCGCTGAAGCGGGCCGAGCGGGGGCCGAAGTGGTACCGGAAACGCTCGGGAATGGTCAGGGCCTCTCCCCGGCGGATCCGCCCCGCCAGGAACAGGGCATATATTAAGGCAAAGAAGTAATACGGCAGGCCGAACACCACCAGGTTGACCATGCCATTTAAGTAGGTGAACTCCCCCACCCCCAGGATACCGCCGTACCAGGTAGCTACCAGGGTGGCCACGAAGGGGACCACAGTCAGTCGCCGGCCGCCCAGCAGGTAGTCGGCCGCGCTGGTGGAGGATCGCCGGGCAGGCCGGAAACCCAGGTAAAGGATCGCGGCCAGGTAGAGCAGCACTATGGATAGGTCGATGGCCGGTAGGCTGGTATCCATAGCGTCCGGTGGTTAGTCCGGGTAGCCCTGAAAAACCAGGACCACTCCGCCTTCCACCTCGAGGAAAATTTTATTCGCCTGGCTATGATTTGACACCCCCCGGTGCAGGCCCGGCAGGCTTTCGGCGGTCAGCTCCCACGCCAGCCCCCGGGTGGTCATCTTGACCGTTGTGGCATCAGGGAAAAGAGCCACCGGCTGACCGGGGAAGGAGGGTAATTCCCCGACTCCGCGCACCACCTGGAACGAGCCGCTGTCAGTCAGCGCCGTCAGCTCCAGGCCGAAATCGTGCCACATCAGCAACAGATTGCCCAGGGCGTGATCCGCTCGCCCACCGCTGGCCCCAATGATTGTCACCGCCTCTGCCCCGGACTGCCGCGCCCACTGCAGCGCCTTTTCCAGGTCACCTGATTGCTGTGAAGGCAATTCGATCAGGCTGCTGGCGAAGGCTGCCCGGGCCGGGGGGCTGATGGAATCCAGGTCGCCCAGTACCAGGTCGGGTGAGCGCGCAAATGCCAGCAGGTTATTCGCGGCGCCGTCGCAACACAGGAGCGTGCCGGCGCTTTGTAGCGCCTCCAGCGGCCGGTGGTGGGTGGGAAAACGGCCGTTGGCCAGGACAATTACCGGCGGTTTTAAGGGCAAGGCGGGCTATTCCCAGGCCGTGCTTAACCAGTTAGCATACAGCCTTTTCTGTCGGGCGGTGGGTTCGGCCACTTTCACTAGCGTGAGGGAATCCATGGGTGGCTGGCTGGGTTTTACTCTGAAAGTGCGCATCAGGCCGTCGCGATTGACCACAAAGGTAGCCTTCTCGCCCTGGTCGCGCGAATCCAGAATAGTGGCAGCGTTGGCCGCTGTGAGACGGTAGTTATCCACGAAAAGTAGCTCATCGTTGACGCTCAACCGGGATTCCGCCGCCGGCGTTTGGTGGTAAATAGTCTTGACGACCAGTCTGCCTTCCCGTTCCTCGGTTTCGAAACCCCAATAGGCTTTGGCGTTGTCGGCCGGGTGCGCGGCCACTAATTTCAGGCCGAAGGGTGCAAAAGTCCCTTCCCAATCGATGTCATTGGTGGTGCTGACGTAGGCGAACACCTCTTCTAAGGACCGGCCGGCCGTCTCCTCGCAGATTTCCCGGAAGCGCTCCGGTGTGTACCCTTCCCCCGTGGTCTGAAAATCGAGCCATAAAGCCCGGAATACGTCATCCAGACTGCGCCCGCCATTGGTGGCCTCTCGGATCGCCAAATCAAGTGTTACTCCCACCAGGCTCCCTTTGGTATAATAGGAAACGGTGGCGTTACGGCTGTCCTCGTCCGGTTGATAATACTTTATCCAGGCATCGAAAGAGGCCTCCTCAAGGGTCTGCTGATGGCGGCCTGGTGTGCTGAGCATTATCTCCATATCCGTGGTCAATAGTTCTAAGTATCTCTCGACATCCAACAAGCCGGGCCGCAGTAGCAAGTGGCGATCATAATAGGAGGTCAACCCCTCGGCCACCCACAGCTGGCTGGTGTAATTCTCCCGGTCATAATCGAACGGCCCCAACATCGTGGGACGGATACGCTTGACGGCGTAGGCATGGAAGAGCTCGTGGGCCAGCAGCTCTAGGTATTTGCGATAGTTATCCTCACCCTCGAAGGTCCAGCGGGAAACCATCAAGTAGGCGGAGTTGAGGTGCTCCAGGGCTCCGCTACGCTGGGCCCCTATGTTAAGAAAAATGGTATATCGATCGTAGGGCACACTGCCGAAGAGCTGGTGTATCTCGCCGGCTATCTTGCGGGTGTCGGCCAACAGTTGCCCCCGATCGTATTCGCCCTGACCGGAGATAGCGTACCGGTAGGGCACCTCGTCGACCAACGTTTCGAACACCTTGTGGGAACCGATCATCAGGGGCGAATCAATCAGGGTATCATAATCCGGTGCTCGGAAAACGGGGCT
>CBDVAP010000020.1:0-30084 GCA_965372015.1 uncultured bacterium
AGCACCCCCAGGATTGACACACTGGGCAGCTCCACCGTGCCACTCATCAGTACCAGCAAGAGAACGCCGCCCAGGAAAAGGAAGTTATGTACCCCTTCCAGCCGGACCGGTTCGCCGCTGTCGTTGGGTGGAGGCGTCTGGCCGTCCCTTTTCAACATGTAACTATCCAGCAGGTAAAAAGCCGCCAGCAGTATGAACACTACAAAGGCCATCTGGGGAAAGAGGCCCAGGGTCCAGAAAAACGGCACTCCATGGATAAAGCCCAGCAGCAGGGGCGGATCGCCCAGGGGAGTTAAGGAACCGCCGATGTTGGCCACCAGAAAAATGAAAAAGATTATGATATGCTGTTTGCTATGGCGCCAGGCGTTGGCTCGCATCACCGGTCTGATCAGGAGCATGGCCGCGCCGGTGGTGCCCACCCAGCTGGCCAGAAGGGTGCCGATCAGCAGCAGGACGGTATTCACCCGCGGTGTTCCTGCCAGCTGGCCCCGCACGACGATACCGCCCCCGATGGTAAACAAACCCCAGAGCACGATGATAAACGGGATGTAATCCACCACGATGATATGGATAATCTCATGGTAGGCCTCCCCCCGGTAGACGACCAGAAACGGCAAAGCGAATAGAAGTGCCCAGGCTGCCGACACCTTACCGAAATGATGGTGCCAGAAGGCCGGCGCCACCAACGGCATGATGGCGATGGACATGAGGATGCCGACGAACGGGATGGTGCTCCATAGCGGAAGCAGCTCTCCCAGACTTTGTCCACCGTAGCCCTCGGTTGCGGCCATGCTCAGGGCCGGCGCCAGCAGCAGAGTCGCCCACCAAGCCAGGTGATGGGTAAAAGGGCGGTTTTTATTGCGTCTGGTTGGAATCACTCGATCTCCTCCATTGAAAATGATGTTTCATTCCGGCCGGCCGTGGACTGGGCCGGGGTTACCGACGTTTTGTAATTATGCACCAGGTGGTCCACTGCCGGCTCGATCCGGCGCAGGAACGGTTGCGGGAAGACTCCCAGTATAACGATCATAACCAGCACCGGCAAGATCACAGCCCACTCCCGGCGAGTCATATCCGGCAGCGGTTTGCCGGCCCTGCTGACCTCGGCCACAGCCGCACCGGGGGGACCGAAGAAAACCCGGTGCACCAGCCATAACAAGTACACCGCGGATAGGATCACCCCGATAGCGGCAACGATCGCACCCACCGGCTGGGTACGGTAACTGCCGACTATGATCAGGAATTCGCCCACGAAACCATTCAGGCCCGGCAGGCCGATACTGGCCAGGGCCACTATCAAAAACACCACCGCGAAATTCGGCATGGCGGTGGCCAAACCTCCATAATCGGAGATTTGGCGGGTGTGGGTCCGCTGATAGATAAAACCAACCAGTAGGAACAGGGCGCCGGTGGAGAGGCCGTGATTCACCATCTGGATAATGCCGCCCGTTACCGACTGTAACGATAGGGCGAATATGCCCAGCACCACATACCCCAAATGACTGATGCTGGAATAGGCCACCAGCTTCTTCATATCAGTTTGGGCCATGGCCACCAGGGCGCCGTAGATGATACCCACCACTGCCAGGGTCACTAGCAAGGGAGTGAACCGGGCGGTGGCCAGGGGGAACAGCGGTACGCAGTAGCGTAGGAACCCGAAGCCCCCCATTTTCAACAGGACCCCCGCCAGGATCACCGATCCCGGGGTGGGGGCTTCCACATGGGCATCCGGCAGCCAGGTGTGGAAGGGGAACAGGGGTACCTTAATGGCGAAACTCAGTGCGAAGGCCAGAAACATCCAGACCTGGGCCCGGGGAGCAATCCGGAGGGTGGCAAGCTCCAGGTAGTTGGTGGTGTAGTAACCGAATTGTTGAAGCCCTTGACTGTAGATCGCCAGGATCGCCACCAGCATCAGCAGGCTGCCGAACATGGTAAAAAGCACAAATTTCATGGCGGCATACAAGCGGCGCTCGCCACCCCAGATACCGATGACCAGGTACATTGGGATCAGCATCGCTTCCCAGAATATGTAGAACAAAAACAGGTCTAAGGCCGCGAAAACCCCCAGCATACCGGTCTCCATAATCAGCAGGGCCACCATGAACCCCCGCACCCGGTTGTCAATGGAGTCAAAGGCCGAGAGGATGGTGATGGGGGTCAGGAAGGTAGTAAGCATGATCAGCAGCAGGCTGATGCCGTCCACGCCCACGTGGTAGCTGATTCCCAGGCCAAAACCGGATACCCACGGGAGCAGCTCAATGAACTGGTAAGTTTCATCCGGCCGGAACCCCACGAACAGCAAATAGGATAGCAGGAAAGTCACCAGGGATACCCCTAGCGCCACCAGCCGGGCGACTTCCTGTCGGCTCCCAGGCAGCAGCAGAATAATCCCCGCGCCGAAGGTGGGCATGAAGATGATCCCGGTCAAGAGATGTTGTTGCAGCCAGTCCATCAGTTCAGGTAGATGTACCCCATAATGAACAACACACCCACCAGGATGAAGGCGGCGTATTGCTGGATCAATCCGTTTTGCACCAGGCGGATCAGTCCCCCCACCTGGAGGAAAACATCACCGGCGCCATTCGCAATCCGGTCGACCAATTTCTCGTCGATCCAGCGCCACAACAGCCCGGAGAAACTCTTTAACGGCCGCACCACCAACGCCTGGTAGGCCTCATCCACGTAGTATTTATTTAACGAGAGTCGATGGATTAGCTGCAGTTTCTGCACCAGAATGTCAGCATGTGCCGGCTGCCCCACGTATACCTGGTAAGCATAGTAGGCACCGCCCAGCGCCACTGCCGTGCTCACGATCATCAACAGTAACTCCATGAAATGATCCGAGGCTTGAGCAACGGCCCCGGACACGGGAAATACCGCCAAGACCGGCGCCAGAAAATGATGGAAGCCATTATGCCCGCCTAGAGCCTCCGGGATGCCCACATAACCACCCAGGATGGAGAGAAACGCCAGCAAGATCAGGGGAATAATCATAATCGAGGGTGACTCGTGGGGCATGGGCCTGCCCGTTTCGCTCGGCTTTCCATAAAACGTCCGGAAAAGGAGCCGAAACATATAGAAAGAGGTCAGTCCCGATGTAATGATGCCCACCAGCCAGATCCAGCTGAAACCGGTGTAGTGGGAAAACGCTTCCCAAAGGATCTCATCCTTGCTGAAGAACCCCGACAGACCGGGGATCCCCGAGATGGCCAGTACCCCCACCAGCATAGTCAGATGGGTGCCCGGCATGGCCTTCTTCAGACCCCCCATTTTCCGCAAGTCCTGCTCCCCCCCCAGCCCATGGATTACACTACCGGCTCCCAGAAACAGCAGGGCCTTGAAAAAGGCATGGGTCATGAGGTGGAAAATACCGGCCGCGTAAGCCCCCACACCCACGGCCACGAACATATAACCTAGCTGGCTGATGGTGGAATAGGCCAGTACTTTCTTAATGTCATTCTGTGTAATGGCGATAGTAGCCGCCAGAAAGGCGGTGAACACCCCAATGCCCGCGATCAGGGCCATGGTGGTAGGGGCCAGATTGAAGAGCACGCTATTGCGGGCTACTAAGTAAACTCCGGCGGTGACCATGGTGGCGGCGTGAATCAAGGCCGATACGGGGGTGGGACCGGCCATGGCGTCCGGCAGCCAGACGTACAGGGGCACCTGAGCCGATTTGCCGGTAGCACCGATAAACAGCAGCAGAGTGACGATCGTGAAGAAGCTCCGCCCCACCTGGACGCCGGGGGCCGCCTGGGCGATTGCACTGATGCTGAGGGTGCCGAACTGGTCGTACAGGATGATCATGGCGATGATAAAGCCGGCGTCTCCGATCCGGTTGACGATGAAGGCCTTCATTCCCGCCCGGGCCTTGTCGACGTCCTCAAACCAGTAGCCGATCAGCAGATAGGAGCACAGACCGACCCCCTCCCACCCCAGGAACAGCAACACCAGGTTATCGGCCAATACCAGGTTCAACATCATGAAGGTGAACAGGTTCAGGAAAGCGAAATAGCGCCGCACCCCCGGGTCACCACGCATGTAGCCGATGGAATAGATGTGAATCAGCAACCCCACACCGGTAATTACCAGGGTCATCACCGCCGTCAGGGGATCGAACACGTAACGCACCGGAATATGCAATGCGCCTACTCGGATCCAGGAGAACAGTGTTTGCGCGAAAACTACCTGCTCGCCATGCTGGGCCAACAGGCCCAGCAGTAGCTGGGCGCTGAGGAAAAAACTGCCCAGGACCATACCCGTGGCCACCATTCCACTTTGCCGCTCTGACAGCCAGCGCCCAAAGAGACCATTGACCAGGAAGCCCAACAGCGGAAACAGCGTGATCAGGTACAGGGTGTCGGCCATTAATGCTTCAGACTTTTGATATCAGTGAGGTATGATGTACGCAGGTTGCGATACACTCCGATGATGATGGCCAATCCCACCGCCACTTCCGCCGCTGCTAAGGTCATGATGAAGAACACAAAGACCTGTCCGTTGACATCGCCGTGATAGCGGGAAAAGGCGATAAAGGCCAGGTTGACCGCGTTAAGCATAATCTCGATGCTCATGAATACGATAATGGCGTTGCGCCGGAACAGCACTCCCATTACGCCGATGGTGAAAAGTAAACCGGCCACGGTGATCACGTGCATTAAGGGGACTACCATTATTCAGATCTTCCGCTTGGCTAAAAAGACCGTTCCGACCAGGGCCACCGTCAACAGCAGGGCGGCGATTTCAAACGGCAATAGATACCGGGTGAAAAGGGCCTCACCAATCGCTCGCACGTTGCCTATAGACGCAGCTGCATCACCAGCAGCCGGTAGGTACACTTGGGCCCCCCGCCCAACCAGGAGCAGGAATAGCACCATAAATAATATTACCAGCACACCATACCACCACCGCTCCAGTGACACCAGGCCCAGTTGTGGCCGGTCCGGTTGCACATTCAGCAACATCACCACAAACAGGAACAGTACCATGATGGCCCCGGCGTAAACCAGCACCTGTAAGGCCCCGATAAAATAGGCCTCCAACAAGAAGTACATGCCGGCCAGGTTGGCAAAGGCGAACACCAGCGCCACTATACTATACATGGGGTTGCGGTTGAGTACCACAAACAGGCCGGAGCCCAACAGTAAACCGGCGAACACATAGAACAGGGCAGCGTTCATAGTCTGATGGGGATCTCCACCTTTTCACCCCGATTCTGCCGCCGGTAAATATTGCCCGGGCTGGTCACATCGTAAACCTCGAGCAGGCCTTCCTTGTCGATAATCAGGTTCTCCCGCGAATAGGAGCTGAAGTCGTAGATCTCCGTCAGCTGGATGGCGTCCTCCGGACAGGCTATCTCACAAAAACCGCAAAAGATGCACCGCAGCAGGTTGATCTCGAATCGCACCGGATAACGCTCTTCACCTTCGTCCCAGGGCGCCGCCGAAGGCTCAATGGTAATCGCCCTGGATGGGCAGGTGGTGGCGCACATTTCGCAGGCCACGCATTTGATCCGGCCACCGGGATGTTTATTCAGGCGGTGCAACCCCCGATAGCCCGGTAATGGAATGTGCTTCTTCTCCGGATACTGAACGGTCTCCTTCCGGACGAATATGCGGGTAAAGGTGATCAACAGCCCCTGCACCAGGGCCGGCAGGTAAAATCGATCCCAGAAATGGGGCTCGTAAGTGCGAAGGACAGTGGCCAAATTACCTCCCTATAAGTCTCTTAACCGAACCAGACCATGAACAGACCGGTCAGAAAGACATTAAACAGTGCCAGGGGCAACAGGAACTTCCACCCCAGGCGCATGAGCTGATCATACCGGAAACGGGGCAAGGTCCAGCGTACCAGTATGAACAGGAACAGGAACATACCCATTTTAAACCCGAATGCCAGCAACGACAGCACTACCCCCCAGCCGCCCAATGCGACTTCATCAACGAAGGGCACGTCCCAGCCACCGAAAAACAGGCACACCATGAAAGCGGAGGCCGTGATCATGTTGGCGTATTCAGAAAAGTAAAACATGACGAACTTGAAACTGGAATACTCCGTATGGTACCCCCCCACCAGTTCCTGCTCCGCCTCGGTGAGATCGAAGGGTAAGCGGTTGGTCTCGGCATACATGGTGATCATGAATATCAACACGGCCAGCGGCTGCTTCCAGAAATTCCAGCCGGTTTCCTGCTGATGGGCGATGATCTGGTTGAATGTCAGCCCACCGCTGATCATGATCACGCCCACGATCGCCAGCCCCATGGCTAGCTCATAGCTGATCAGTTGGGCCGTGGAACGCATCCCACCCAGTAGAGGATACTTGCTGCCGGAACTCCACCCACCCAGGACAATTCCATATACACCTACGGATGTCAGCGCTAGAATGTAGAGCAGGCCGATGTTGATGTCGGCCACCTGCAGTTGAATTATTCGCCCGCCCACTTCAAAGGGAGCACCAAAGGGGATCACCGCGAAGGTCATCAGGGCCGGGACCATCACCATCACCGGCGCCAGCAGGTAGATCGGTTTATTGGCGTTTGCCGGGATGATGTCCTCCTTCAGCAACAACTTGATACCATCCGCGACCGGTTGCAGGATGCCCCCAAACCCCACCCGGTTGGGGCCGTGACGGTACTGCATAAAGCCCGCTATGCGACGCTCGGCCAGGGTCATTATCATAACACCCACCAGGGTAAAGGTGAAAACCAGCACCACTTTTACCACTATTACCAGTAAGTCAAAGATATCCACTATCCGGCTCCCTGCACGAACTGTCCTCTACGGCCCAACTTAAACCGCGTCGCCCGGCTGTAGGCCGGAATAGATTGGTTGATCTTCCAGGTGACGTCTCCGGCACAGGTATATAGGCTGGCCTCGCCCGTGAGCAGCTGAGTAAGCTCGGCCACCACCTGCCAATCCGGCCGGGCTTCGTCCGGGATCGTCAGGGCCGGCTCGAGCCATTGCACCAGTCCTTGCTGATTAGTCACCGTGCCCTCCCGCTCGAAAGGACCAGCCACCGGCAGCACCAGGTCCGCCCGCTCGGTCAGTTCAGAACCGTTGGCAGCCAAAATAACCTTAAAGGGGGCCGCCTTGAACAGCCGCTTCAGATCCGGGGTGAGCTCTCCCCGGCCGTCACCGTCCAGGACCAGTAGCACTCCCACCTCACCCCGGTACAGGGTCCTGAGTGCCGCCGTCTGGTGCTTGACCATATCTTGCGCGCCCCGCCGGTTGCCCCCCTTGTCGCCGCTGATCCTGAACCCTGAGGGGAAAACCTGGTCCTCTTCCTGCTGAACCGGTAGAATCCCCAGCGCTTTCTTTTCCGTGAGCGCACTCAATAGCTGCCCCAGTAGAAAATTGCTTTCATTTGGAAATATGGGTGAGGCCAACGCCCGGACATTACCCTGGCCGCCGTACTCCGCCACCTTTTCGGCTACCTGCTGATAAGCCGCCTCCCAGCTTAACTCCCGCCAATCGGCGCCGCTTTTGCTCCGGGGCCGGGTCAGACGATTATCCGTATAGTGGTGGAAAGCATAGCGCCCGTAATCGCAAATAAAGTACCCATTGGCCTGGGTGTTCTCCCGGCTGACCACCCGGTAGATGCGGTTGTGAGCGGCGTCGACAGTGATATTGCAACCCGTGGTGCACTCGGTGCATACAGACGGAGTATGCGAAAGATGCCAGACCCGGGTGGTGTGGATATAGTCCTTAAGCAGCAGCGCTCCCACCGGACAGATATCGGCTACGTTACCTGCCAGCGGATTGTCCAGCCCGCGGCCCTCAAAGATGGACACTTTATTGTTATAACCCCGTTGCCTGACGAACAATTCCGCCGTGCCGCTGATCTCGCGCGTAAATCGTACGCAGCGGGTGCACATGATGCAGCGATTCTGGTTGATGACCACCCCGGAACCCAGGTCTTCCATCGGCCGGACCCGTTTGTCCTCGCTAAACCGGCTATGGGCGTTTCCGTATTTAAAACTGTAGTCCTGCAGGAAACACTCACCGGCCTGGTCGCACACCGGGCAGTCCAAGGGATGGTTCAGCAGCAGAAATTCCAGCATCACCTGCCGGGCGGCGGCCACTTTGTCGGTGCTGGTTTCCACCACCATATCATACCGGCCATCGACTTTCTTTTCCGGCGGCAGTTGCCCCACCTGCACTGAACAGGCGGTCTGAAGCTTTGGCAGGCCCTGGATTTCCACCATACACATGCGGCAGCTGCCCACCACTGCCAACGCCGGGTGGTAGCAGTAGTGAGGAATATCAATGCCGGCCTTCAGGGCTTCGTCGAGCACTCTAGCGCCCGGTTGCACTTCCAGCTCCTGGCCGTCTATTTTCAGCAGGGGCATCAGACCGGCTCCCGCCGGGGCAGATAAGCCTCGAACTCGGCCCGGAATTTCTCAAGCAGGCCCCGCACCGGCCAGGAAACCGCCTCCCCGAAGGGGCAGATGGTCTTGCCGAAGCTGCCGTAAGAGAAATCGATGCGGCCGCCAATATTGTCCGTGATGTCCAGGAGCAGATCGATGTCCTCCGGACGGCCCTGGCCGCTGGTTAGGCGCCCCAGGATCTTCACCAACCAGGTGGTGCCCTCTCGACAGGGGGTGCATTGGCCACACGATTCATGGGCGTAAAACCGGGCCAGGTTGTAGCAAACCTGCACCATATCAGCCGTTTCGTCCATCACGATAATGCCGGCGGAGCCCAGCATGCTGCCGGCCGCCTTAACTCCGGGGAAGTCCATCTTCAGGCCGTCGATCTCGTTGGCCTTGAGCACCGGGGAGGAACTGCCCCCGGGAATCACCGCTTTTAGTTTGTTGTCATCCCGGATGCCGCCCGCCAGGTCGTAAATGATTGTGGCCAGCTCGGTGCCGGAGGGTGCTTCATAAACTCCGGGCCTTTTCACGTGCCCGCTTACACAATACAGCTTGGGTCCCGGACTATTGGGGTTGGCCCCGATGCCCCGGAACCACTTGGAGCCGTTATTCAGGATGTGCGGCAGATTGGACAGGGTCTCCACGTTATTCACCACCGTTGGACACTGCAAGTAACCGGCAATGGCCGGGAAAGGCGGCTTGATCCGGGGCCAACCCCGTTTGCCCTCCAGCGATTCGAGTAACCCGGTCTCCTCACCGCAGATGTAGGCCCCGGCGCCCCGATGCACGATAATGTCCAAGTCAAACTTGCTCCCGAAGATCTGCTTCCCCAGCAGCTTGTGCTCCCGGCATTCCTCAATGGCGGTCTCCAGCAAACGGGCTTCCTTTACGAACTCCCCCCGGATGTAAATAAAAGCCAGGTGGCAATCGATGGCCCGGCAGGCTATGATCATTCCTTCGATGACCTGGTGCGGATTATGATTGATCAGCAGCCGGTCCTTAAAGGTTCCGGGCTCACTCTCGTCGGCGTTGTTGATCAGGTACTTGGGCCGATTACCGTTTTTGGGGATAAAGCCCCACTTCATCCCGGTGGGGAACCCGGCTCCGCCCCGTCCCTGCAAGCCGGAGTCCTTAACCTCCTGAATGACCCGCTCAGCCGTCAGCTCCAACACCGCCTGCTCAGCGGCACTATAGCCCTGGTGCTCAAGGTAATACTTTATAGTGGTGGAACCGGGCCGGCCCAGATGTTTGGTGAGGATTGGTTGGAACTCACTCACCGCAACTTGCCTATAATACGGTCTACTTTGGGTAAGGAGAGTCTCTCGTAGTAATCGTCGTTTATCTGCAAAACGGGCGCCGTGCCGCACGAGCCTAAGCACTCCACCTTGAGCAGGGTAAACTTACCGTCGGGAGTGGTCTCCCCCACTTTGATCTTATATTTTTCCTTCAGGTGGTCCACCAGTTGATCCGCCCCGGCCAGGCTGCACGAGAGAGTCTGGCACACCTGGAGCAGGTATTTCCCCCGTGGCTTAGTATGAAACATGGTATAGAAAGAGACTGTATCCATCAACTCTGCCGGTACGAGGCCCAATAACCGGGCTAAGGCCACGATTGTCTCTTTTAAAAGGTACCCCTCCTGTTCCTGCGCCAGATGCAAGGCCGGCAGGGCCGCCGAACGCTTATCCGGATAGCGCTTGAACAGGGCTTTGAATCGCTCTTTCCGCTCCGGTGTGAAAGCAAAACTCACCGGTCAAGCTCCCCGGCAATGACGTTCAGGCTGCCCAACACCGCCACGGTATCCGAGATGGTCTGGCCGGGCATGATCTCCGGGAACACGGAGTAGTTGATCAACGACGGCGGCCGGGTGCGTACCCGATAGGGCTCGCGTCCTCCATCGCTTACAATATAGTAGCCCAGCTCGCCGTTGGGACTTTCGGTGGGCACGTAAGTCTCACCCACGGGCGGGGTGAAGCCCCGGTTCTCCATGGTCACTTCAAAGTGATGAATCAGCGCCTCGATCGATTTAAAAATTTCGTCCCGGGGCGGCAGAGTATACTTGGTGTCGGAGTCCACATTAACCGGCCCGGAAGGCAATTTATCCAGCACTTGTTCGCAGATCTTCAGGCTCTCCCAGATCTCATGGAAACGGACCATATAACGGTCGTACACATCCCCGTTTTTCCCAATGATCACGTCGAAAGTGAAATCGTCATAGGAAGAGTAGGGCTCCTTCACCCGGATGTCGTAGTCAATGCCTGAAGCCCGGGCTATCGGTCCCGTCAGTCCGTAGGAAATGGCCTGTTCGGGACTGATGACACCGATATGGCGGGTGCGGTCCAGCCAGATACGGTTATGGCTGAGCAGGCCGTCTATCTGCTCCAAAGCGGTAGGGACCTCCGCCAGCAGCTCCCGGCAGGCGGGGATAAAATCATCGGGCACATCGCGCATCAGCCCCCCTATCCGGGTATAGCTGGTGGTAAGCCGCGAGCCACATACCATTTCGAACAGGTCGTATATCTTTTCCCGGATGCGGAAACCATACAGGAATACTGTAAAGGCCCCTATATCCACCGCCTGCATGCCCATGGCCACCAGGTGGTCGGCAATGCGGGACAGTTCACACATCAGCACTCGCAGATACTGGGCCCGCTTGGGCGCCTCGATCCCCAGTAGCTCCTCGGCCGCCAGCGCGAAGGCCACGTTATTACACAGGGGAGAGAGGTAGTTCATCCGATCGGTGATAGTGATATATTGATTGTAGCTTAAATGCTCGCCGAGTTTCTCGAAGCCGGAGTGCAGATAGCCGATCTCGGCATCCGCCCGGGTGACGATCTCCCCGTCAACTTCCATGTGCACCCGCAGCGTGCCGTGAGTGGCCGGGTGCGACGGTCCAAAATTGAGTGTCAATTTCTCAGTGCTCAGCTCCTTGGCCGTCAGCGTCATTCGAAGCTCCCATCAGCGGGCCATTTACTACCAATGGTCCGTCCCACTACCGGGAAGTCGTCCCGTTCACCAAGGCCCTGCAGGGGATAGTCCTTCCGCAAGGGGTGGAATCGAAAATCGTCGGGGTTCAAAATCCGCCGCAGGTCGGGATGCCCTTCAAACCGGATGCCGAACAAGTCGAACACCTCCCGCTCTTGCCAATCGGCGGTCTTCCATAAGGGATAGACGGACAGCAATGAGGGATTCTCTTCATCCACCCAGGCGTGCACTACGATCCGCTTGGCATCGTGCTGATTCAGGAGATGGTAGACCACCGAGTAGCGAGTGTGTCCGCCCTTTTCCAGGTGATCCACCGCCGTGATGTCCGCCAGGAAGTTGTAGGCGAAACGGGGATCGGTCTTGAGCATCCGTAGCAGCTCCAGGATCAGGCCACCGCGGATATGAATCGTCAGCAGACCCCGGAACTCGGTCACCTCAAGAAAAGCGTCCGGGAATTTGCCGCTCAGTAAATCTGAAAACTGTTTAAGTACCGGCATACGGTTTATCCCGGCCCGGTCCCAGCCGGCTGCCGGTAATGTTTCAGGGAATCCTGCTCGATCACCTTCTGCAGGCTTATCAATCCATGGAGTATGGCCTCGGGCCGCGGCGGACAACCGGGCAGGTAGACATCCACCGGCAAGAACCTATCGATACCTTGAATGACGCTATAGGTGTCGAAGACTCCGCCACTGGAGGCACAGGCCCCCATGGAAATAACCCACTTGGGTTCCGGCATCTGCTGGTAAATCCGGGTAAGCACCGGCATCATTTTAATGCTGATGCGGCCGGCCACCAGCAGCAAGTCGGACTGTCTGGGCGAGAAGCGGATCGCCTCCGCGCCAAAACGGGCGATATCATGCCGGGAGGCTATCACCGCCATTAACTCGATACCACAGCAGGCGGTCCCAAAGGGCATGGGCCACAGGGAATTCTTCCGGGACCAGTTGATAAAAGCGTCCAGGGTGGTGGTCAGCCACTCGCCACGGCCGGTGCGCTCTACTCCCATTCCAAAACCCCTTTGCGCCAGATATAGACTAGTCCCACCAGCAGGACTGCCATGAAGAAGACCATTTCCCAGAAGATAAAGGAGCTCTCCGCGATGAAATCACGAAATATTACCGCCCAGGGAAAAAGGAACACTACCTCGATATCGAAAATGATGAAGACCAGACCAACAATGAAATAACGTATATTTAACCGGGGATGGGACTCACTCTTGGGGTCGACTCCCGACTCGTAAGGCATGAGCTTGACCGGGTCGGGCACCCGAGGGCCCACAAAATGGGACACCACCAGCATGCCCACGGCGAATCCAACCGCTAGCGTAATAACGAACAGGATGGGTAAGTAGTCGGCAATCATGACGCTATCGCTACTCGTCCAACCCCGTTTACCGCTTTGGCCCCAGCCGGGCCAATCGTTCCGAGCGGCGCTTACCGGCATCCTGGTAGCGCCTCCGTTCCTCCTCGGTCTCCGGAATCACCTGCGGCACCAATGTAGGCCGGCCGTTTTCGTCTAAGGCCACAAATGTGAGATAGGCGGAGCTGGTGTGCCGCCGTTCGCCGGTCCGGGGATTTTCGGCCTCCACCCGCACACCTACTTCCATCGAGGTGCGGTCTGTGCAATTGACCGAAGCCTTCAGGATCATCAGCTCTCCTACCTTGATGGGGTGGTGAAAACTCAGATTATCCATCGCCACGGTGGCCACCATGCCGCGGCAGTGCCGCATGGCCGCCATCCCGGCGCACAGGTCAGCCAAATGCATCACCCGCCCTCCGAGGACATTGCCCGACAGGTTGGCGTCATTGGGCAGCACCAACTCGTTCATGACCACCTGGGAATCCGCCACTTTCCTTCCGGTTGACGAATGTTCGCTCTGGGCTGACTGGGTCATGGCCGGATGAGACTCCCTCAGCCGCCTGGATTGAAAATCTTGAGCGAAGCCCGCACCCACCCCATCAGAGGCGACCAGTAGACCCCGAATAGTAGCACCGGTACCATCAGCGCCAGAATTATTCCAGTCATAGCCGGGTGGTCGGAGACGGTTTCATCAGTAGGCTCCCCCTCCAGAAACATCACCTTCATAATGCGCAGGTAGTAGTATAAGGACACCACTGAATTGAGCACCCCCAGTACAGCCAGCCACCAGAACTGGTGGGATGATATCAGGACGGAAAATAGATAGACCTTGCCCACGAACCCGGCCGTGGGCGGCAGCCCGGTAAGGCTGAACAGAAACACACCCATGGGCACTGCTACCAACGGCAGTTTGAAACCCAACCCGCGCCAATCGTCTATATCATCGTAACCAAATTTATTGTGTACTAGGATCGCTACCAGGAAGGCCCCCAGATTCATGCACAGGTAGACCGCCAGGTAGAACATCACCGCCCTGAGCGCCTGGGTGTTGAGAATCGTCACCGCCATGAGCATGTAGCCGGCGTGGGCCACGCTGGAGTAGGCCAGCAGCCGCTTGACACTGTTTTGTTGGATGGCCAAAACATTACCGACTGTCATGGTCAGGGCGGAAAACAGGGCTATCACCGTACCGAACGCCAGGCCTCCCACCGGAAACCATTGTTCGGCGGGGAAGGCGGCGTTACTCCCGAAGGCGATCCCCAACACACGCAAGACCAGAGCGAACCCGGCGGCCTTGGGGGCCACCGACAGATAGGCGGTGATGGTGGTAGGCGCGCCCTGGTAGACATCCGGTGTCCAGAAATGGAACGGAACCATGGAGATCTTATAGCCGAAGCCTACCAGAATCATCAGCAGGGCGACCAGGAGGGTCAGATCGCCTGGACCAGTGACGGAGGCCAAGGCCCGCTGGACCTCAAAGAGGTTGGTAGAACCTGCCAAGCCAAACAATAGACTCAGGCCGTAAAGCATGACGCCGGAAGAAAAGGCGCCGTAAATCACATATTTTAAGGACGATTCGTTGGATTGGCGATCCTCCTTGAGAAAACCGGCCAGGACAAACGAGCCGATGCTGACGATCTCGATGGATAAATAGATTATGATCAGGTCCTGGGCGGAGGCCATCAGGAACAGGCCGAACATGACCGCCAGCAGGAACAGGTAATATTCATGCCGGGGGGTTTTATTTAGCTGTCGGGTATACGGTGATACAAAGAAAATAACCGCCGTGGCGATCAGAAAGAGCCACTTGAAGAACCGGCTGAATGGATCTACCGCCAGGGCGCCGAAGAAAATGGCCTCCCCGGGATCGGTTTGGACCCACAGCAGGTAAGCGGTTACCGCCAGCGCCGCCAGCGACAGCAGCCGTACCACCCGGTTGCGATTTGCCGGTCCTATAAACACATCAACCAGGATGACCACCACCATAAAAACGGTGAGGGTCATCTCAGGCAGGAAATAGGTCAGGCTCTCGATATTCGGCATTGTTCTTTGCTATCTTCTCGTCACTAGTTGACAACCAACTTACATCAGTCCTACCATTTGGCTGGCCGCATTCACAATATTGATGAGTTTATCCATAGTAACGGCGATCACATCCAGGGCCGGGCTGGGATAGACCCCCAACAGTAAAATGATAATCATCAGCGGAGCCAGCATGCCGATCTCCCGGGGCGACATATCGCTCAGCCCTGACCATTTCTCATTGGGCAATCCCATGAACATCCGTTGGTAGGCCCGCAGGAAATAGATGGCGTTCAGCAGAATACCCAGGGTGCCGATGATTGTCAAGGTTGTGAAAACGGTAAAGCCGCCGATGAAGCACATGGCCTCACTAATGAAGCCCGAGAGGGCCGGCAGCCCCAGACCGGCGAAAAAGGTCAGGGCCACGAAACCTGAGAAGATCGGCAAGCCTACTGCCAGGCCGCCGAAACCGAGTTTACCGCGCAAGGCCTTATCTTTATAGTCCTGGGGGAAGACGATGTAACGGTGATGGGCCCGGTCGTAGATCACCCCTACCAGGAGAAACAGGGCGGCCGTGATAATGC
This sequence comes from uncultured bacterium, assembly GCA_965372015.1. Taxonomy (GTDB): domain Bacteria; phylum Fidelibacterota; class Marinisomatia; order SCGC-AAA003-L08; family TS1B11; genus JACZSB01. The sequence goes on from CBDVAP010000020.1 coordinate 15,320, forward strand.
CGTGGTTGAACATCTGCAGTACGGCGCCATTCATCCCGAGCTGCGAGCCGGCCAGTGAGCCGCCCTGGCTGACACTCACTACCGCCGCCATCCCCAGCAACACTATGCCCATGTGGCTCACCGACGAGTAGGCCACCATGCGCTTTAAGTCCACCTGGGCAATGGCGTTGGCCGCCCCCCAGATAATGTTGATCACCCCCAACACCGCCAAAGCCAGGGCAAAACCGATGGTCTGGTCGGGCAGCAGGGGATAGCTAATCCGCAGCAGGCCGTAGGTCCCCATCTTCAAAAGCACTCCGGCCAGGATCACCGACACCGCGGTGGGCGCTTCCACGTGAGCCAGTGGCAGCCAGGTGTGGAAGGGGAAAATGGGTACCTTGATGGCGAATCCGATAAACAGGGCGAACCAGATCAGCCACCGCATATCTATACCCCACAGCATCACGTCGATATTTTGGGCCTGGCTAATCAGTGTGATCAGGCTGAACGTGTGGGGGTCGCTGTAGAAGTACAGGGCCAGCATGGCCAATAGCATCAGCACCGATCCGAACAGGGTGTATAGGAAAAACTTGATGGCCGCGTATTGCCGCTGGGGGCCGCCCCAGATACCGATCAGGAAGTACATGGGTAGCAGCATCACTTCCCAGAACATGTAAAAGAGAAAGAAGTCCAGTGAAACAAAGACCCCCATCATACCGGCGTCCAGCAGCAGAAACAGGCTGAAATAGCCCCGAGGGGCTTTGGTGATCTTCCAACTGGCGATTATCGAAATAAAAGAGAGCAGGGCTGTGAGAAAAACCATGGGCATGGAAAGACCGTCAATACCCATGTGGTAATTGACATTAAATGATGGTATCCAGGCGGCTACAACCTCAAACTGGAACTGGCTCGTGCCCCGGTCGAAGGCCCATAGCACCCAGCAGGCGAACAGCAGCTGCACCCCGGTAAAACCGGCCGCGATCCAGCGGAATAGTTCATTCTGGCCTCGGGGCACAAACAGCATGGCCGCCGCCCCCAGCACAGGTAAAAAGACAAGGATAGTTAGAATCGAGGCATCCATAAATTCGGTAATTCCTTCCTTCTCAGTCCCTCAGCACACTGCTGAGTTTAGAAATTGGCCGCCACAATCACTATTAAGATTCCTCCGACCAGTGCCCACAGAACGTAGTTTTGTACCCGGCCGGTTTGCACTTTGCGGCCCACGGCCCCCATCCAGGCCACCACCCGGCCAAGGCCATCCACCACGATCTGGTCCAGCCAGTAGTAATCCAGCCAACCGGAGGCGTCGCTGGCCTTCACCGTGCCCCGGCCCCATCCGTCGATAAAGCGCTGGTCCCACAGATCCCAGTCCAGCCAGGCGATCTTGTCGGTCAGCCACAGGAAGGGCTGGTATAACAGGGCATCGTAAATCTCATCGAAATAAAACTTGGAACGTGATAATTGGTAGAGCCCCATTCGTTGTAACTTTTTCGCCCAGGCCTTGGGGTCCAACCACCCCAGCAGGTAGAACATTACCGCCAGCAATATACCACTCCCGGCCACACCCACCGACAGCCGCACGGCCTGGTCGTGGGCCTCGTGGAAGCCGTGCTCTAAGTGCTCCACCCCCAGTTCAGCGTACCCTGTAAGGTTCTCCGCCTGGGGTATAGTTTTGGTGAACCACCCATCCGCGTGCAGGGGATTGATCCCCGGCAGGGTAAAGAACAGGGCAAATGACAGGGCCGCCAGGGCCATCAAGGGACCGGTCATGACCAGGGAGGGCTCATGCACCTGCTGGTTAACCTTGGCTTTCGCCGGCTTTCCATGGAAGGTCATGAAGATCAAACGGAACATATAAAAGGCAGTGATGGCCGCCGCCCCGAAGCCGGCCACCGGGAACAGCATGGCCCACCACTGGTGGTGCTGATGGGCGAAGGCCAGGGTCCCGGCCAATATAGCGTCCTTGCTCAGGAAGCCCGAAAACAGAGGTACACCCGAGATAGCCAGTGCGCCGATCAGCATGGTGATATAGGTGATGGGCATCCGTTGCCGCAGGCCGCCCATGTTGCGCATATCCTGGGGATCGGTCTCATGGTCACCGCTGTGCTCCAGGGCGTGGTGCAGGGCGTGGATCACCGAGCCGGAGCAGAGGAACAGCAGCCCCTTGAACATGGCGTGAGTGCCCAGGTGAAAGAAGGCCGCCTGCTGAGCGCCCATGCCCACAGCCATGACCATGTACCCCAATTGGCTGATGGTGGAATAGGCCAGCACCCGTTTGATGTCGGTCTGGGTGATGGCTATTAAGGCTCCCAACACCGCCGTAATAGCCCCGATGGCCCCTACGAACAGCAGAGCGGCCGGGGTTAATATGGGAAACAGGCGCACGGTTAGGTAAACGCCGGCGGCCACCATGGTGGCGGCATGAATCAGGGCCGACACCGGTGTAGGGCCTTCCATGGCGTCGGGCAGCCACACGTGCAGCGGAAACTGGGCCGACTTACCGACAGCACCCATGAATACCAGCACTCCGGCTACCGAAAGCAGGCCCATCTGCCCGGCGAACAGGTTGCCCCCATCCACATCCACCAATTCGTACAATCCCTGGAAAGTGAAGCTGCCCGTAACGGTCCACAGCAGCATGATGCCGATAAACATGCCGATGTCACCCACCCGGTTGGTGAGGAAGGCTTTCTTGGAGGCATCGGCGGCGCTGTCCTTCTCGAACCAGTGGCCGATCAGCAGGTAGGAGCTGAGCCCCACCAGCTCCCAGAACACGTACATCATAATCAGGCTGTGCGCCAGGACGATCCCGTTCATGGAAAAGGTGAAAATCCCCAGGTAGCCGAAGAAGCGGGTGTAGCGCACGTCGCCGCGCATGTACTCCACCGAATAAAGGTGGACCAGGCCGGAGATCAGCGCCACTATCACCAGCATCACCACGGCGATATTATCCAGCTGGAAGCCTAATGTCAGGGAGAAGTCCCCCAGCGAGAACCATACCAGCTTGGGATAATGTTCCATGGGCGAGCCCAACACCACCGAGAAGAACATGCTCAGGGCCAGCACCAGGGTAACCGCCAACGCCCCCACCGATAGCCATACGCCCCGGGGACCGATCAGGCGGCCGAAAAATATCTGCAAGACGAACGAGGCCAGCGGCAGAAACAGGATTATCAAGGCGTACAGGGTCAGGGTATGCACGGCTAGCCTCGCAGCTCCCGGGCTTCGTCGATATGGATGGTCTGGAAGGTCTTGTACAGGTTGATGATGATCGCCAGGGCCACGGCGGCCTCGCAGGCGGCCATTACTATCACCAGCAGGGCAAATACCTGTCCCGGCAGTTGCACGCTCAACCCCCCGAACCGGTTGAAGGCCACCAGGTTCAGGTTGGCGGCGTTCAGGATCAGCTCGATGCCCATTAGTACCGCCACGCCGTTGCGGCGGGTCATCACCGCGTATAGCCCCAAGCAGAACAGCACCAGGCCGATAAAGAGGTAGGACTCCAGGCTAGCCATGTTCCCTCCGGGCCAGGTAGGCCGCCCCCAACAGGGCCAATAACAGCAGCACCCCGGCTACTTCGAAATGCAGCAGGTAGCGGGTGAGGAGCGCAGTCCCTAGTGTTTTGACTGTGCCGTCCACCGCCTCTAAATCCCCGCGGTGCCAAGGGGCGCGCAACATCAGGTTGGCCAGGCCAATAAACAGAACCAGCACTGCCAGGGCCGAGGCCAGCCGGTTGGGCGCCGAGGACTTCACCAGCACTTGCGCTCCGATCTGAGTTGTGAGCATAACCCCGAAAATAATCAACACCAGGATACCGCCCACGTAGATCACCACTTGAGTGGCCGCCAGAAAATCGGCGTACAGGAAAACATACAGTCCGGCCACACCGAACAGGGTGCCCATCAGGGCCACGGCCGCGTGCACCAAGTTGGGTGATGTGACTGTAAAGTAGGCTGTCACCACCACGAAAGCCGCCAGTAATATGAAAGTGATTTCACCCAACTAGTTTCAATTCTCCAAATTGGTGAGAATCTCTTCAATCTCACTATTCAGTTTGCCCAGTCCGGAAAGGGTTGTACGGATTTCGTCGGCGGCCACCTTGAGCGACCCTCCCTGCCGCATCGTCCGGTTCAGGATCGCCTTGGCTTTGCCCCGGGCCGTACGGTCGCTGATGCCATTCAAAACTGTCAGGTCTACTTTCTTCGCCGGGACACCTGCTGCAGTAGCAGTATCAGAAGCCGTGGCTCCTTTCTCCTCTTTTGGTCCTGCCACTGCTGCTGCTACTGCCACTTCCTCAACATCCGCCTGCTTGCCGGCCGCCTGCGCCAACTGGGTCACTGCGTCGGCGATCTCGCCGGTCAGCTTCCCGGCCTCCTTCAAAGCGGCCCGCACGGCCTCGGCAACTTCACCGGGAGCTTTACCGGCCCGCAGCGCCCCCATAGCGGTCTTTTTGGCCAGACCGCGGGTGACCCGATCCTCAATAGCATTCAAGGCGGACAAATCTGCCTTGGCGGCAGGGGCACCTTTTGCAGTAGCAGTAGCAGTGGCAGTAGTAGTTTTTGACGCCGGAATTACTGTTTCTTTTCCCTCTACTGCCACCGCCCCTGCTACTGCTACTTCCCCGTAATAGGCCTCCCGGCGCGCCGCCCGTTCAATCCGGGGGTTGGGTACCCCTACGGTCTCTGCCAGCTGGGCCACCTGCTCATCGGGGGCGGTGGCGAACTGGAAGACCAGCCCATCGCGGTTGCGCACCGAAAACTCGTAGTCCAGGGCGCGCTTTTGGCCGTTGGGACCACCGGTCATGTAGATGCAGTCTTCCGGGCAGGGGAATGCGCACAGATTACAGTAGCAGCACTCGGCCATATCGATATCGAAACGGGTCACCAGCAACCGCAGGGTGGTACCGTTGGAGGTGCTTCCCAGGTCCATGTCTTTGGGCGCCTTGATGGTATCGATCTTGATGCAATCCACCGGGCAGGCCCGTACACATTGCAGGCAGCCGATACAATCGTCGATGTCCACATGCAGCCGGGTGCGAATGCTGTTGTAGCGGGCTTCCTCAAAACCGATGGCTCGCTCGGGCAACGGCCAGCGCTCATGGGGATATTGCAGGGTGGCATTCAGCTGCTTTTTATGGACGAAGTGCCGCATGGTAACCCGCATCCCGTCCCAGAGGGTGCTGAGGGCACTGCCGATATTGCTGAAGTAGCCGCTCATTTTACCACCACCGCCATCATCCGAAAATCAGCTCCCAGACCCCGACACAAAAAATGTTCACCAGCGCAAAGGGGATAAACACCTTCCAGGCGGTGTACATGAGCTGGTCCACCCGCAGCCGGGGCCAGGTCCAGCGGAACCACATCATCACGAATATGAAGAATGCGACCTTGCCAAAAATCCAGAAAACACCCCACAGGGGGCCCTCCAGATAATACCAGCCCTCAGCTATCCCCAGCAGCCGCAACAGGCTCCCCACCGGGGACAACCAGCCCCCCAGGAACACGATGGCGGTCATCAGGGCGACGATAGCCATGTTGGCGTATTCCGACAGGAAGAAAATGGCCCAGCGGAAACCGGAGTACTCGGTCATGAAACCCGATACCAGCTCCGATTCGGACTCCGGCAAATCGAAGGGCGTCCGGTTTACCTCGGCCACCCCGGACATGAAAAATATCAGGAAGGCCACCACGGTAAAGGGGCTGTGAACCAGGAACCAGCGATGTTGCTCCTGCCAGGCAACGATATCGTGGAACTGCAGGCTGCCCACCACCATGATCACCAGCAGCAGCGACAGCCCCAACGGCAGCTCGTAGCTGATTATCTGGGCCGCAGAACGCATGGCGCCATACAGCGACCACTTGTTATTCGAGGCCCAGCCTGTCAGGATAATGCCGATTACGCCCACCGAACTGATGGCGGTCACGTAGAAAATACCGATGTTGAAATCTGAGATCACCAGGCCGTAGCCTACCGGAATCCCAATAAATGCGCAAAAGGCGGCCCCGAAAATGAGGAAGGGAGCCCAGCGAAACAGGCGCTGGTCACTATCCGCCGGTATAATGTCTTCTTTGATCACCAGTTTGAGAGCGTCGGCCAAGGTCTGGCCGATGCCGCCCCAGAAGCGCTTGCCGCCCCGGAAACCGAACAGACCTGCTTCCATCGGTCCCAGCCGGTCCTGCATAAAAGCTGAAACCTTGCGCTCGAAATAAACCGCCACCAGGGCGTTGAGGGCCATCAGCAGGAAGACCACCAACCCCAGCGACACAACCACCGTGAGCAACCCGGCCGCCCAGGCGTTATCGGGGATCCAGGCCAGACCCAACAGGCCGGTAGTGAGGAAATCGGTAAAGGAGGTCACCGGTCGATCTCCCCCAGCACGATGTCCAGACTGCCCAGGACGGCGATCACATCCGAAATCATCCAACCGCGGGCGATTTCGTTGATCACCGACAAATTGCAGAAGGCCGGCGAGCGCATCTTCACCCGGTAAGGCTTGGGAGAGCCGTCGCTGACGATGTAAAAGCCCAGGTCGCCCTTGGGATTCTCGGCCCGGAAGTGAATCTCGCCTTTCGGGGGACGCACTTTCTTGGGCACCGCGGCATGCACGTCACCCTCCGGCGGCAATTGGTCCAGCGCCTGCCGGACGATGCGGACACTCTGGCGCAGCTCCTCTACCCGTACCCAGTACCGGTCCCAGCAATCGCCTACCGTGCCTACCTCGCCTTTACCAACTACCACGTCAAAGTCGAACCGGTCATAGATCGAGTAGGGTTCTGCCTTCCGCAAATCCCACTCTACTCCCGAGGCCCGTAACACCGGTCCGGTGCAGCCCCAGTTAATAGCCACGTCGGCCGGTAGTACGCCCACGTCTGCGGTGCGCTCGATGAAAATCTTGTTGTAGGTCAACAGCCGGTCATACTCCACGATCTGGGGCTCGAACCACTCCAGGAACTCACGGGCGTACTGGACGAAATTGGGCGGCAGATCATGAGATACTCCACCGATCCAGATGTAGTTGTACAGCAGCCGGGCCCCGCAGGTATATTCGAACAGATCCAGTATGCGCTCCCGGTCGCGAAAGGTGTAAGTGATGGGGGTAATGCCCCCCAGGTCCAGCCCCATGGCGCCTACTGCCATCAAGTGGCTGGCGATGCGCTGCAGCTCGGCCATTATCACCCGGATGTATTCCACCCGCTCCGGTATCTCGATGCCCATCAGTTTTTCCACCGCCATGGCCCACACGTGGCTGTTGTTCATGGAGGCCAGGTAGTCGCAGCGGTCCACATAGGGGATCACCTGCGGATAGGTGACATTCTCGCAATGTTTTTCGAAACAGCGGTGCAGGTAGCCCAGGTGTGGCTCGATGTGAGATACTATCTCACCGTCGGTCTTTATCTTCAGCCGCAGCACACCGTGGGTGCTGGGATGTTGCGGTCCCATATTCAGGACCATCTCCTCGGTCTTGATCACGCCGAAATTTCGGAGCTCTTCAGCCGGGCTCATTCCCAACCCCGTTTGTCTTTGGGCACCGGTATGCCCCGGTAATAGTCCGGGGTAGTGTAATCCTTGAGCAGGGGGTGTCCCTTCCAGTCGAAGGGCAGCAGGATCCGCCGCAAGTCCGGGTGCCCCTCGAAGTTGATCCCAAAGAGGTCGTACACTTCCCGCTCGTGCCAGTCGGCCGTGCGCCAGATATTCGCCACGGAGGGGATCGATCCGCCTTCCCGGGGAGCTGCGATGCGTACCTCCAGCTTATGCAATTGGTCCATCGAATGTAGATTGTAGGCCACCCACAACGCCTGCTCCGGTCCCCCATCGTGTCCACTGAGACACATCAGGGAATCGAAATGCAGCTCCTGATCCTCCCGCAACAGATAGGCCACCTCCAGCCACTGTTCCGGCTGGATTGATATATAATGGACCTCATCTTCGCTAGGTATCAACGCCCCCGGCACAGACTGGTCCACTCGGGCTTTAATCTCGGCAATTTCCATTTTGTTTTAGGGGAACCGCTAAGGTTCAGGACACCTTACGCAGTGGGGTATCTTCTCTAATTTTCTTGCGCAGCTCCAGCAGTCCCTCGATCAGCGCTTCAGGCCGAGGCGGACAGCCAGGCACATAGATGTCCACCGGTACTATCAGGTCCACCCCTTTCAGCACGTGATAGCCATGCTGCCAGTATGGTCCACCGCTGTTGGAGCAACTACCCATGGAAATGATGTACTTGGGTTCCGCCATCTGGTCATAGAGCCGTTTGATCCTGGTGGCCATGGTCAACGTGACGGTGCCCGATACCAGGATAACATCGGCTTGCCGGGGTGAGGCCCGAGGCATGGCGCCGAAACGCTCCAGATCGTGCCGGGGCTGGGCCGCTGCGATCATTTCGATAGCGCAACAGGCCAGACCAAACTGGAAGTACCATTGGGAGTTGGCCCGAGCCCAATTGAGCAGATCATCCACTTTGCCGACGAAAATGCTGTCGCGTGAAAATCGATTAACCAGGGACATATCCATAGGATTCTCTAGCGCTCCGGTTCGGCGGCCGTCTTAGGCGCCGGCTTATCTAAAACGGGCCGCTCCAGCTGTGCGTAACGGCCCTGAGCATAGGGCACCTCCATCTTAACCCAGTCCAGGTCTCCACGACGCCAAACGGCGATCAAGCCCACAGTCAGGATAAAAAGGAAGATCAGCATCTCCACAAAGGCCACCAGGCCCAAGTCCTTGAACACCACCGCCCAGGGAAAAAGCAATACCACTTCTACGTCAAAAATGAGAAATATCAGGGCCACCACATAAAAGCGGATATTGAACTGCATTCGGGCATTGCCTATGGCCTCTTCTCCACATTCATATATGGAGCTCTTAAGAGCGCTTTTATCCGTGGGCGCCAGAATTCGCTGGAGAAATAGGGCAAAGAGAATCAGGAGAATGGAGAGTATACTGAATATCAGAATGGGGGCAAAATCGCTATACACGCTGCATTCCCTTCATTGTTAAGACTACAAAATTACCCTGCGCCGAAAATTCATGTCAAGGCATTCCGTTAACAGCTGGCCGGGCATTAAAGAATGGTCGGCAACCGTTGTGCCCTGAACTTTTGAGCGGGTAAATTTACACCCATGTCGTCGCTACTGAATAAGTTGTTAGTAGCTGCCTTGCCCGCCCTTCCCCGGGCTTTCATGGGCCGCTTCGCCCGGCGCTATGTGGCCGGTGAGCAAGTCGACCAGGCCCTGAGCGTGGCTAAGACCCTCAACGAGCGCGGTTTCGAGGTCACCCTGGATATCCTTGGCGAGCATGTCGACTCCCGCCAGGCAGCCGGCGAGGTGACCGCGGCCTACGTGGATCTATATCACCGGATAGCCGCCTCCGGAGCACGGGCCAATATCTCCCTCAAGCCCACTCATCTGGGACTGGACCTGGGCCGGGAGGTGTGCCGGGATAACCTCTTGAAGGTCCTATCTGCCGGCCGCGTGTCCGGGAACTTCCTGCGCATCGACATGGAGGACTCTCCCCACACCGCCGATACCCTGGCACTGTATTCCGACTGTTGGGATTTCTACGACCAGGTAGGGCCGGTGCTCCAGGCTTACCTGCGCCGCAGCAGCGACGACCTGGCCCGGATTTTATCGCCCCGGCTTAACTTACGCCTGTGCAAGGGAATCTATCGCGAACAGCCCGAGATCGCCTTCCAGCAACCGTCCGCCATAAACGATAACTTCCTGGCACTGGCTCAACAGGCCTGGGAGGGCGGGGCTTATCTGGCCCTGGCCACCCACGACCGGCCCCTGATCGCTGGATTGGAGGAGTTGATCCGGGATTTGCGTATCCCGCCGGAGCGCTTCGAGTTCCAGGTGCTCTACGGCGTGCCCATGAGCGGTAAACTCCAGCAGTTGCAAAGCCTCGGTTTCACGGTGCGCATTTATGTGCCTTTCGGCCAGGCCTGGTACGATTACTCTAAAAGACGCTTGCAGGAGAACCCTGACATCGCCGGCTACGTCCTGAGCAATCTGCTCAGGAAAGAGTGACTACCCCTACTTGGGATTTAAGGAGTGAAGCAGATGAATGAAATGGATGAAACTATCAGTAGCATTCTGAAAATGCACACCATCGCCGTGGTGGGACTGTCGCCCAAAGAGGACCGGCCCTCCATCGACGTGGCCCGTTACCTGCTGGACCACGGTTATAAGATAATCCCGGTGAATCCGGGCCAGGATGAAATCTTGGGACACAAGTGCTACCCAAACCTGTCCGCCATCCCGGAGCCGGTTGACTTAGTCGACGTCTTCCGCCGCCCTGAGCATTGCCCACCTATCGCTGAGCAGGCGGTGGCTATCAGCGCTAAAGCCTTGTGGCTGCAGTTGGGGATCGTTAACGACGATGCCGCCCGTATCGCCTCGAACGCCGGCCTCCTGGTAGTCATGGACCGTTGCATCAAAATTGAGCATGCCCGGCTCAGCTAGCACCTCCCGGCCAGACTTAAACCCCCGTAGCCTCCCCATATTCAATCTAGAATCACTTCACGGCGTCCCGGCCCCTAAATTCAGGCCGTGCGCCGTATTATGTTGTATATAGTAGCCTGGCTGGCGCCGCTGCTTGTCCAGCCAGAGGCGGGGTTAGCGGGACAGGCGGCCCAGGTTACAGAAGAGCTGCCCGCCCGGCCTGAAACTACCATAGCTTCGGGGCCGGACACCAGTTCCAACGCTTACATCCACGAGGATTGGGACTACTTCGCCGAACGATTGCGCAACGAGTTCCTGGCGCTGGGGGAAAAGAAGTACCGGAAGGGCGACTACCAGTCGGCGGTGGTGGATTATTACAATTTCCTGTACCATTTTCCTGATGACCAGCTGCTACCGCTGGTGCACTACCGTATCGGCCGGGCCTACGAGCGGCTGCAAGAGTTCGGCCTGGCAGCTGAGCAGTACCGCCTAGTGCGCGACGATAGCACCGCCGATCCACGGGTTAAAGTGGTCTGCCTGCGGCAGCTGGCCCGGATGGACTACGAGACCGGTGACTACCAGGCGGTGCGCTCCCTGCCGGACATCGAGGATCCCTACCTGCTGGTGCTGAGGGGGTTCGCTTCCCTCACGCTGGATGACTGGGAGCAGGCGGGACCCCTGATCCGGCGGGCCTACGAATACTACCCGGCTCGGGGACGGGTGTTGCTGGACAGCCTGCTCACCGAGATCGACCGTATCCCCGATTTGGACTACTACCGCACCTGGAAACGCTCCACCCTGGGGCTGCTGCCGGGCGGCGGGCTGTTCTACCTGCGGCAGGGCGGCGAAGGGCTGGGGTATGCAGCCACTGTGAGCAGCCTGGGCTTGTCGGCGCTGTGGGCCGAGGGCTGGTTCCGGTACCTGCTGGGCGCGGGCGCCGGGGGACTGTATGTGTGGAGTTTCCGGGCCGCTTCCCGAGAGATGGAGGCCGCCAATCAGCAGCGGCTGGAACGGCACCTGGCCGGTATCCGCCAGACCTTCCGCTTAGACATGTTCTGGTCATTCGCCCACCCGGCGATCTATTGATGTGGTTGTTTGCCCATTGCATATTCCCGGTTGAAGGGTACAAATGAGTCCTACAATATTCATTAAGAAGGGCTATCGATTTTTCTTCTTCTCTCGTGAAGAACCTAAGATGCACATTCACGTGCATTGCAGCGATGGTGAAGCCAAATATTGGCTGGAGCCGGAAATTAAACTGGCGAGAAACTATCGTCTGTCCCGGCGACAATTGAAGCAAATTGAACAACTAATTGAGGAGCATTACGATGAGCTCACAAGCGCTTGGGGAAAGCACTTCCCTCACTGAAGTAACAAACGTATCTGCTCATGGCCTATGGCTGCTCTCCGGCGGAAAAGAGCTCTTTATGCCATATGAGGATTTCCCCTGGTTCAAGAACGCGCCGATCGGGGAGGTGCTTAATGTTAAAGAGCCTACTCCAGGCCATTTTTATTGGCCGGACCTGGATGTTGATATAGGGATAGAAACCATAGAGAATCCGGAGCGCTTTCCGCTTAAAGCTAAGTAGCGGAAGCTCCACTGTTATTAAGGGTAGCTCAATACACCAGACTTCGATTTTGTGAGCCGGTCGATCCCTACCCGCATCCGCCAGACCTTCCGCCTGGACATGTTCTGGTCGTTTGCGCACCCAGCGATCTACTAGCTACGGCGCCCTCGATTGCGAGCGGCGCAGCTAATGATATATCGCCTAACATCCACTAGCAGCGGACCGCTGCAAGCGGTAAGTCAGGTCATTTGGCATAAAATAAGGAAATGTGAATGCAAGCGGCAGGGCCAGAATATGTGCATGGCTATTCATCAAAAGAAAATGTTCGACTCCAAGACCAGGCCACGACTTTAGCAGAATTATTGCACCAGGACACCAGCTATCCGGCCGGTTGTTCGGTGCTTGAGGTGGGCTGCGGTGTAGGTTCCCAGACAGTCACCTTGGTAAAAAATAGTCCCCAAACTCGTTTTACATCCATAGATATATCCCAGGAATCCCTCGATCAGGCCGAGAGCAGAGTTAGCGCTGCGGGTTATGAAAATGCCACGTTTCAAAAGGCCGATCTTTTCGATTTACCCTTTGCGGAGAACCACTTCGACCATATTTTTGTCTGTTTCGTATTGGAGCACCTCAAAAACCCGGTCGATGCATTACAGCAGCTAAAGGTAAAATTAAAACCAGGCGGCACAATAACAGTTATTGAAGGAGACCACGGGTCCACCTATTTTCATCCCGCCAGCCGGGATGCCTGGCGAACGATACAGTGCCTTATTGACCTGCAGGCTAAACTAGGGGGCGATGCGCTGATCGGGCGCCAACTGTTTCCATTATTATCCAATGTTGGTTTCAAGAATGTAAGCGTTTCTCCACGAATGGTTTATGCTGATTCAAGCAAGCCTGAGTATGTGGAGGGATTTACGAAAAACACATTCATCGCCATGGTCGCAGGAGTGAAGGATCAGGCCTTGGGCGAGGGATTGATTGATGAAAGCACATGGAATAAAGGTATTGAGGATTTAAATAGAACGGCGGGGCCGGATGGGACCTTCTGCTACACATTTTTTAAGGGCGTTGGGATGAAATGAGATACCCGCCTTACCAGGCGATGAATCTAGCCGCCATTAACCAGACCTTCCGGGTGGATGCGTTCTGGTCCTTCGCCCACCCGGCCATCTACTGATGGTAGGCCGGGGCCTGGATTGATATTGCGAATTTTCCCCGTTCATGTTATTAGGCATAATAGTGCAATGCACCCCCGGCAACCAGGTGATTTGATTACAATGTTTATCTATTGGTTTAGTCAGAAGATGCAACTACATTCCGGCAAGCGCATAGGCACAATATCAGGTTGCAACGGCCCGGTGTATTTCTTCATAAATGATAGTTAGGCAATCGAGCCTTGTTACCTGAACGCAAATCTTCCAATTATTATTAACAGAACAGAATGAAATGCTTATCGTCTTAAACGATACCTTGCACAGGGGTATTAATAAGCATCTATTCATGCTGGAATTCGTACTCATTATGGCTTTGGTGGGCGCGATTGACTCTTACGGAAAACCACGCCCTGAAGACGGTCAAGGCGAAAATCATTTCGACATCAGCCGAGCATGGATACCCGATTCACTTGTAATTGAGCCATTTTATGTAAAGGAAACTCGCCCGCTCAGTGAAGCGCTGGCCAGGGGCGCGCTAACTGAGAATACGCCTATTCTCGTAGTAGATCATGAAGCGGGAAATCTGGCATTATTAACCCTACAATTAGTTCAACACCATATCGCCCAGGGCGAGATAGCCGGGCAACCCTGGATGGTATCTTTCTGACCGGTCTGTAATAGTGGAGTCAGTTTGACTCCAGTCATTAATAGCAGAACTCAGCATTTCGAGTTCGGCGGGGTTTACAATTCACTCGTTCTGCTACGCGATCGCGAAACCGGTTCACTTTGGGATCACATTACCGGTAAGTGTGTCTATGGTCCACTTAAAGGTTCCCAACTTCCTATTTCGAATCTGTTACACATGAATGTGTCACAAGCACTTGCCATTTACCCGGACATCCAGATAGCAATTTCCAACCTCGAATTGAAACCCAGCAAATGGTCTCCTCAAAATGAAGAAACAGCGACTATGACTGAAGGCCTACGGAATACAATGGGCGTCGAGGACAGGCGTAGACCCACAATGGATATTGGCCTGGGAGTATGGACCGGAGCTACGCATCGCTACTATCCAATGGAGAACATTCTTGCTCATGATCGGGCAATCATTGATGAGTTGGAAGGACGGCAGCTTCTCGTCTATATCGAACCGTCATTTAATGCGCCGGCGGCACTCTACACTCAGGCGACGAGCTGCACATGGGAGGGTGATGAACTTCACCTCAACACCGGTGAGGTGATCCGTAGCGCTACACTCCTCGATACAAATGGCGAAAGACAGGATATTCAGCGGCCGCTACAACTATTTACGAGGTGGTACGGTTTTGCTATTACTTTTCCAGGTTGTGAAATCTACACGGAGTAACGAGAGAAACATCCTGACTCACTCCGATCGCAGGTTACGCGCAGGACGTTAGTGCAGTGCAAGTGGGGCTGGTGTATCCAGGTTTCCCATTTGAGGCCTTGTAGCACGCCCTGGCAATGGGCACCCAGCCCCCGGCTTTCATCCGCCAGACCTTCTCGCTGGACCTGTTTTGGTCATTCGCCCACCCAGCGATATACTAGCAAGTGCAGCGCCGCGTTATATGGGCCTATATAAACAATGTTCGGAGGAAAATATTTCG